>DATCES010000214.1:0-2578 GCA_036509935.1 Mucilaginibacter sp. | reverse complement strand
TTTTAAAAACCGCAAAACTATCGGGTATATCCTTTATAGGGAATGGCAGGTCTTCTTTATGATATAGGGTATGGCCGATAAAATGTTTCAAATTTCGTTTTATCTTCCACAAGGCAGTCTCAACCTGTTCAGAAATACCTGTCTCCTCGTGGGCGACTTCCCGGTGATGATATACCTCATTTACATGATACTGTTCTGCCAGCAGTGGCAAAACTTCCGCAGGGTTACCAATGCGGATAATTAATTCCCCCCCGATACCGCGCAGGTTTTTCCTCAGATCAGCAACCGACCCTAACAGGAACCTGGCACGCAAACTACCGGTTTTTGAGTTCCCGGAAGGATTTGGCCGGAAATAATAGGGATCGAAACAATAAACCGGCAATACTTTATCCGCCTTGTGTATAGCCTCTGATAATATTTCATTATCGCGGATACGCAGATCATTTCTAAACCATACCAATATTGTTCTTTCACTCATTTTAAACAGGTGATTAAAAAATTGCAGTCGGCAAATTTGCATTTTTTTTGCTTGTTACGTGCTTTTCGCAATAATATTTGACATCATCCTAACATTTTACGGCCTAATGGTCATCAACAGTTAATTCCATCCAAAAACTAAATATTGATGCCCGCCTTATCCGGTAAGCAAATAAGGGGTAATTTGTACTATCCTGAAAATCAAATCGTTAATTATATATGCACCTGCCATTTACTGTAACGCAATGTCATAATTTTATATTGTTGAAGGAGTAGCATCGAACGAATTATCCGAGCGGAAGTTTTTCAGCAACCGGTATAAGGATGCACTTTGGGTACAGTTGGTTTTTGTGCTCCATTTCTGGATAAATGATAGTTATGATTATTCAGTTTGATTTATCGTTTTGGCTTTCACTCAAATTCACAGCCATTCCTACCGTTTACACATCGCCATTATTTTATCGCCACTTTGGTTACCAACTTTGGGATATAATTTAAAATTTATCTCAATCAAAATGAAAACAACAACATTATTATCCCTGACATTCTTCGCTTGTTTAGCAATTAATCCCGGGCAAAAAGCAGGTGGAAAACCATTCTCAAAAAAGGTTGCAGGATTTCAAAGCTCAAACCGCCAAAACAATGCAGTAATATTAACAGCCGAGCTGGTTAATTTTAAAGGGACATCGGTATTAATGCGTTATAATAATAAGCTGAATGAAGAAGTAATAGATACCCTATCAGTTAACAATGGCAGATTTACTATTCCTGCAAGTTTAATACCGGGGCCGCAAATTGTTGCCTTTTATATTACCGTGAATGATCAGTTTAACATGATTCAGGCGTTATTAGCACCAGGGTATCAATTATCACTCAAAGCAGATGTAAACAATTGGGCAGGGAGAAATAGGGAAATACATTGGGATGGCACAGGTTCGGTAATTAATAACTTTTATACCGAAATTAATAAGCACCCACAGTACTATGACCGTAGCGGTAAAGAGCCTTTTGATAACTGGTACCAACGTTCCAAAATAACTACCGATTCATTATTCAGTAAATGCAGTACATTATACAATGATGCCCATGATCCCAACTATTCTTATTTTAAAAATTTAATTTACGCAGATATAAACTTTAACAGGTTAGATGCCATTTTAGGGCACGCCTATCAACTATTGGATACTGAAAGCCCAACTGAAGTAGACAAATACATAACTGCTAATTTTGATATTACGGTACTAAAAGACATATCAAATAGCAGCAATTTGGCCTCCCCGGCTTTTAAAAACCTTATGGGCTTCTCATACGGATACCTTTATTACAGTTTCAAACACGATAATAAAGTAAACCAGGTTACCTTTAGTGATAATTATAGTCCATTGTTAAAAAAGGCAAGTGCGATTTTTAGGGGTGATGTCAGAGATTACGTTTTTTACAAGTTTATGAATCTATATTTAGACGGGGTAATCAATACTTATGAGGAATTTAAGGCTGCCACTAAAAACACTATGCCTTATTTAGATAGCATAAATAGCAAACGTTACAGGGATAAGCTTCTGAGCCTTATAAATAATAAAGAATATGAGCTAAGTAAATATAAAATTGGAAATACAGCACAAGCATTTTCGCTAATTGACAATAAAGGGAACACACATACATTGGCAGATTTTAAAGGCAAAGTGGTTTTAATTGATTTTTGGGCAAGCTCATGTGCACCTTGTCGTGAAGAAACCCCTTATTTAAATAAGCTGTATAAAAAATACCAAACAGATAGCCAGGTACAGTTTGTAAGCATTGCCGTGCGCGATAAAAAGGATGCCTGGCAACAAGCATTGCACCAGGATAAACCTGAATGGCTGCAACTTTTTGATGGTGAGGGCAAAACAAGCCATTACTTTACCAATGCCATACCAAAGTTTGTACTGATAGATAAAGCAGGATTAATAGTTAACTTAGATGCTCCTGAACCAAGTAATGGCAACGCGTTGGAAACCCTTATTAAAATTGAACTTGAAAAGGATAAATAACATTATTTTAAATATGAATATTAAAAGAGCAATAATTTTTCATTTAATATTCATCGCATCCTTTAACAGTG
>DATCES010000213.1:0-2957 GCA_036509935.1 Mucilaginibacter sp. | reverse complement strand
AAATGAAAATTGCCATGATCTTAAGTAACAACGGACAGGCTATTACACTATCGAAAGGTTTTTGCGGTTTAGTTGGTTTTAGGGATTTGAAAAAAGTAGCCGCAGCCATTAAATCTGTAAAAGCCCGCAAAGAAGTAACCTTTGCCATGACGTTTCCCGGTGGAACGCACGATATCTGGTTAAGAAACTGGTTAGCCGCATGCGGTGTAAATGCTAAATCAGTCGGAATTATAACTATACCCCCGCCGCAAATGGTAGCTAATATGAAGGTTGATAATATGGAGGGATTTAGTGTTGGCGAACCATGGAATGGCGTAGCGGCATCACAGGGAATTGGGTTTACACAAATATCCAGTCAGGATATCTGGAAAAACCATCCCGAAAAAGCATTAGTAGTTAACAAAGCTTTTTCTGAAACCGATAAGGAAGACCTGAAAAATGTGATGAAAGCGCTTATAGAAGCTTGCAGATGGCTGGATGTAATGAGCAACCGTAAAAAAGCTGCTTTAATACTGAGCAAACCCAATTATGTAAATGCACCGGTACAGGTAATTGAAGCCAGGCTGATGGGATCTACAGAAATAGGCTGCGATCTGGGGGTTCAGAAATATAAAGATGATTATATGCTGTTTTACAATAACGGTATAGTGAATACGCCAAAAGTGTCATACGGAATATGGTTTATGGCGCAATACATGCGCTTTGGCATGATCAGCGCAGCGCCTAATTACGAGGAAGTTGCACAGAAATTAATAATGACGGATTTGTACACTGAAGTGGCTAAAAGTATGAACGTGCCTGTTCAGGAAGACATGAAGCCATTTAAAACAAATTTGGAAACCATTGTTTTTGACCCGAAAAATCCGGCGCAATATATTGCCGGGGCAAAAAAATAGAATGGATTGTTATTCGATGGGAAGATTTTGCCGGGCTGATGTGGCCCGGCATATCTTGCTTAAATTAAAATGGATAGAGATATGAAACATTTATTTTCAGTTAAATCATTGATGTCTGTAGTATATTTCCTGGCGGGAATGGTGATTATGGGTGGTATCTGGGCCTTGATAGCTAAGCTCACTAAAAACGAAATTCCAACCCCTTTGGCTACGTGGGTGGTTTTTAAAGAAGTTATGCACCATCCGTTTCAAAATGATGCAGACCAAAAGGGCATAGGCACTAAATTGTTAAGCTCGCTTGGCAGGGTAAGCATTGGCTTTGGTTTGGGCAGCTTATTCGCGATTCCATTGGGCTTAATAATGGGAAGCAGTAAAATAGCCATGAAGATTATCAATCCGATGGTGCAAATTTTAAAACCTGTTTCGCCATTGGCATGGTTCCCATTGGGACTGGCAATTTTTCAGGACTCGCCAAAGGCAAGCATCTTTATGATATTTATTTGTTCTTTATGGCCTACTTTAATCAATGCGGCATTTGGTGCCTCAAATATTCCGCAGGATCATAAAAATGTGAGTAAAGCCTTCGGGTTTTCAACCTGGAAATACTTTACCAAAATATTATTACCCTTTAGTTTACCCCATATCATTACCGGGTTAAGGCTGTCGATTGGTATTGCCTGGATGGTGATTGTTGCCGGCGAAATGCTTTCGGGTGGAATAGGGCTTGGAAATTTTGTTTGGGAAGAAGGATTTAACGGGGGTAGCATAGCTAAAATTTTAGTTGCTATTATCATTATAGGTATTGTTGGATCATTGCTCGACAGGTGTTTTACCTTGTTACAGCAAAAATTTTCATACGCAGTATAGCGCCATAATTATCAATTCATTAAAAAAATGATTATGAGTCAAACATCAATCGTAGCAGCAGAAGAAGACATTACTGAAATTGCTGACATAATTTTGGAACAGACTTACACCCCACCGGTAAGCATTGAAATAAACAATGTTACCGTTAGCTTTAAAACCCCAAAAGGCATATATACCGCCGTCAGGGACATTAACCTTACGGTAAAGAAAGGTGAAATAGTTTCGCTTATTGGTCATTCCGGTTGCGGAAAATCAACCCTGATGGGTACCATCAGCGGAATGGTTAAGCCAACCAGTGGCGAAGTTTTTGCAAACGGCAAAAAAGTAACGTCGCCCGGGCCAGACAGGGGTATTGTGTTTCAAAACTACTCGTTATTGCCCTGGCTTACGGTTTATAAAAACATTTATGTGGCGGTGGATTCCGCAATAAAAGATATGCCGACAGCCGAAAAGATTGAATTGGTTGAAAGTAATTTAAGGATGGTTAATCTTTGGGAACACAAGGATAAATTACCCGGTCAGCTTTCTGGTGGGATGAAACAACGTGTAGCCATTGCCCGTGCATTTTCAATTAACCCCAAAATATTATTGCTCGACGAACCCTTTGGCGCGTTGGACGCGCTTACCAAAAGTGCAATGCATATTGAGCTGCTGAAGCTTTGGAACCTTGATAACCGCGAAAAGACAATTGTAATGGTAACCCATGATATTGAAGAAGCCATATTTTTATCAGATAAAGTGGTTGTTATGAATAATGGGCCCGCATCAACTATAAAAGAGATTGTTGATGTGCCTTTAAAAAGACCGCGCAATAAAAAAGACATTGTGCATGATCCGAAGTATATGGAAATTCATGACAGGTTATTGAATTTATTAATAGATAAGTTTTCAATTGACGATGAACATTAATTATATAACATTAAAACCGATAGCGTGAATACAAAAACAAAACAATTAGATAAGCTGAAAATATTTACTTTAAAAGGTGTGCAGATGCGCACTTTTCATACCACCTGGCTCATGTTCTTCGTGTGCTTTTTTGGCTGGTTTGGCCTTGCGCCGCTAATGCCGACTATAAGGGCCGAATTACATTTAACAAAAGGACAGGTAGGTAATACCATTATAGCGTCAGTTGCCGCCACCATTATTGCCCGTTTAATTATTGGTAAGCTTTGCGATACCTGGGGCCCGCGT
>DATCES010000212.1:0-3530 GCA_036509935.1 Mucilaginibacter sp. | reverse complement strand
GCTATGATAACTGCCGGAACACCAAACGGGCATGCAGGTGTTGCGCCAGTTGCTATACAACAAGGTACCACGCTTGCTAAAAACCTGGCACATTTAATAAATGGCCACGCAACAGAACCATTTAAATATTTTGACAAAGGATCTTTAGCCACTATAGGCCGTAATAAAGCGGTAGCCGACCTTGGGAAACTCCATTTCCAGGGCTTTTTTGCCTGGCTTATATGGGGTTTTGTTCATATTATGTCGCTGGTGGGTTTTGCCAATAAAGGCATAGTGTTTTTACGATGGGCAATGAATTATTTTACGAAAAATAGCGATAACAGGCTGATAGTAAGATATTTCGATACTGAAACAAGGATGCCGGTGGTGGAATCAAGGTAGAGACGCGATACTTCGCGTCTTTGTCCAAAATGATTCTCAAAGACGCAAAGTATTGCGTCTCTACATTTTTAACATTTTCATATAATCTGCAATTTCCTTTTTGTTGTTATTTTCAGCATGGCTAAGGGAATTGATTATATTTTCCTGTTCTTTTTCGGTTCGATTCTGGCTTAACTTGGCTTTGGCCTGTAGGTCATCAACCACCATTTCGAAGGCGGTTATGCCTTTCATCATCTTTTGTTTATAATCCTCTGATAAACCTTCCCATTGCTTTAAATAACCGGCTTCATAGTATTGGATCATTTCCATAAGCAATGCTGCTTTATTTTCTTCCCCATCCAGTAAAACGCATTTACCTGACGCATGTACCGCCAAATAATTCCACGTAGGTACGTTTTGTTCTTTTTCGTAATTTTTCGGTGAGATGTATGCGTGTGGCTCGGTAAATATCACCAGGGCGTTATTGTTTATGATATCTGATGATTGGGGATTGGCTTTTGCAAAATGGGACGATAAAATTACCTGATCGCCAACCTGGTTCACCAAAAAAGGCAAATGGGTAGCATAAGGCAAACCCCCTTTTACCGTTACTATAGTTGCAAAGCTATAGCGCTGCATAAAGGCGATGGCTTGCTGGTGGTCTTCGAATTTATTGAAAGATGGAATGTACATGATGTGAAATTAATGACTACTTGATTAAGTTTATCAGGCAAGCAGGTATTTTACCAATGCCAACCAATCAACAACTAAATTTTGCCAATCCCCTCCAGCATCCTTTTCAACACGGTCTGCGCCGCCCAAACCCGGTTTGCTGCTTCGTGAACAACTATGGAGCTTTCCCCGTCCAGAATTTCAGCCGATAACTCCAGGTCGCGCCTTACCGGCAGGCAATGCATTACTTTAGCTTTATTAGTGATTTTTAGCTTTTCATTGGTTAGCATCCAGTCTTCATAAGGTGGGAATATTTTACCATACGGCTCATAAGCCGACCAGTTTTTTACATAGATGAAATCGGCATCTTCCAATGCTTCATCCTGATTGTGGATGATGGTTGCACCTTTTGTAAAATCAGCGCAAAGCTCGTATCCTTTTGGGTGGGTTATAATTAAATCAACATCGGCTTTACCCATCCATTCGGCAAATGAATTAGGTACTGCCTGCGGCAATGGTTTTATATGCGGCGCCCAGGTTAATACAACTTTTGGGCGCGGACGGGTTTTTAATTCCTCAATTGTAACTAAATCTGCCAAACTTTGCAATGGGTGCCGCGTAGCCGATTCAAGGCTAACTACAGGCACACCGCAATATTGCACAAATTTATTAAAGATCATTTCGCTATAATCTTCTTCACGGTCTTTTAACCCCGGGAAAGAACGTACGCCAATAATATCTGCATACTGCCCCATAACGGCAGCGGCCTCACGGATGTGTTCCACTGTTGTCCCGTTCATTATTACGCCGTCACGCAGTTCCAATGCCCAGCCTTCTTTATCCATGTTCAGCACCATTACGTTCATACCCAGGTTCAGGGCGGCTTTTTGGGTGCTCATTCGGGTACGAAGGCTTGGGTTTAGGAAAACGAGGGCGATAGTCTTATTTTTTCCTAAATGCTGAAATGCATAAGGGTTTTGCTTAAGCTGCAGGGCTTCGGCAACCAGTGATTTAACATCGGGTACATCATGTACAGAAGAAAATAGTTTCATAGGCCTTACCTAAATGCTCTCCTTCATAGAAGTCCTTCGGACAAAGGAGGGGACTTTTTAAATTTAATTTAAAATTGTTGAAAATGTTTCTAAAAACCTATCAGCATGCACTTTTGTTAAGTTTAGTGCAGGCAAAAGCCTTATCACATTCGGCTTTGCTTCGCCGGTAAAAATGTGATGTTTAAACAGCAATTCCTTGCGGACGTTTGTTTGTTCGGCAGGCAGTTCAATTCCAATCATCAACCCACGTCCGCGCACTTCTTTTACCTGTTTAAATTTTTTAAGTTCCCCGATTAAATAGCCGCCAACATCAGCCGCATTTTGCATCAGGTTATCCTGTTCCATCACCTCTAAAACAGCCAATGCGGCGGCACAAGCTAAGTGGTTGCCGCCGAAAGTAGTGCCCAACATGCCGTAAGCCGGTTGTATTTTGGGTGAAATAATAATACCACCAACCGGAAAACCGTTACCCATGCCTTTAGCCATACTGTATATATCAGCATTGACAGTAGAAAAATCATGCGAAAAGAATTTGCCTGTCCGTCCGTAACCGCACTGGACAGAATCAGCAATAAAAACAGCATTATTGGCATCGCACAAGTACCGGATTTTTTGTAAAAACCTTACCGGAGCAACATGAATACCACCCACACCCTGAATACCCTCGATAATAACCGATGAAATTTCATTTTCAGCAAAGGCCTTTTCCAATGCAGCTTCATCGCACCAGGGCAAAAAGGTTACGTTATCGGTTTCGTTAACCGGGGCAACAATTTTTGGGTTATCAGTAACAGCTACAGCCAATGAAGTACGCCCATGGAAAGAGCCGCGAAAAGCGATCACTTTCTTTTTGCCATTATAAAATGAGGCCAGCTTTAAAGCGTTTTCATTAGCCTCGGCACCCGAATTACAAAGAAATAACTGGTAATCTTCCTTGCCTGAAACATGGCCAAGCTTTTCAGCCAATTGTTTTTGAAGAGGAATTTCAACAGAATTTGAATAAAATCCGATCTGGTGCAACTGATCCTCCAGCCGTTTTACATAATGAGGATGGGTATGGCCGATTGAAATAACGGCATGGCCACCATATAAGTCAAGATATTCCTGGCCCTTATCATCATAAACCAGGCTGCCAACACCTTTTACGATGTTAATGGGATTGATTGGATATACGTCGAATAGTTTCATATTCCCCAAACCCCTAAAGGGGCTTTAAAAAGTTAATATTTTGTTTTAAAAATCATCCTCGCAAATTAAGTTCCCCCGCCAGCTGGCGGGGGTTAGGGGGCTAAAACCCCGTTGCCTTTAGCCTTAGCCCTGCCTTCTCCTCCAATCCAAACATTAAGTTCATGTTTTGTATCGCCTGCCCTGACGCGCCTTTTAGCAAATTATCAATAATGCTGATTATCAGTAATTTGCTGCCATGTTTTTTTACCTGGACAAAAC
>DATCES010000211.1:0-3533 GCA_036509935.1 Mucilaginibacter sp. | reverse complement strand
TTTTAAAAAGGTACTTATTATCCCTGTATCAACATTTTGATATTGTTCTGTATGCAACAATTCGTCCTGTTTAAAAACAGCAATTTTAATGTAAGTATTGCCGATATCGATAACCAGGTTGGCCATCAGGCTTTAACCAGTGATAATATGGATTCAAAAATGGCCAGCCCATCCTCATTGGCCACCAAAATATCTGATGCGCGTTCGGGATGCGGCATAAAACCAAAAACATTTCTTTCGGCATTGCATATACCTGCAATATTATCCAGCGAACCATTGGGGTTAGCTTCCGGGGTAATATTACCAAACTCATCACAATATCTGAACAGTACCTGGTCGTTATCATTAAGTGATTTCAAAACACCGGCATCGGCAAAATAATTGCCTTCGCCATGGGCTACAGGTATTTTTAACGCCCTTTGCGGGTCAATTTGCGCGGTAAGCAATGAATTTGATGTTTGAGCCTTAGCATAAATATTACGGCAAATAAATTTACGGTTCCGGTTATGCAACAGGGCGCCCGCTAAAAGGCCTGCTTCGGTTAATATCTGGAAGCCGTTGCATATACCAAAAACATAGCCCCCTTTTGCAGCAAAACGGATAACTTCCTGCATTATAGGCGAAAAACGGGCTATTGCGCCAGAGCGAAGATAATCGCCAAATGAAAAGCCACCAGGCAATACAATAAAATCAACATCCTGCAAATCATGGTCTTTATGCCATAAGCGGACTACCCGCTGGCCAAGGATTTTTTCTAATACATAGATGATATCCTCATCACAATTTGATCCGGGAAATATAACTACTCCAAATTTCATCCTACAAAATTAATATAACAGCGGTAAATTGAACAAAAGTAAAAGTTAAAAAGTGTTAAACTGAAAATATATGATACTGATTAACAATAAACCAAACAATGTTTCATAGAACCATTTACGCTTTGCGTGCAAAAAATAATATGAAAAAAATACAGCCGCAGGCACTGCGCACAATAAAAAATGGTTTAACTGAAACGCACCTTTTACAAAAAACGAAAGCCCGGCAATTAAAAAAACAATAAACAACAACTGGAACGACTTACGGATTTGAACGTAACTCCTGAAAAAGTTTTGCCGTAACTTAATAAAACAAAGCACAAAAATTATAATTACTGGCACAAGCTCCATGTAATTATCGTATTTAATTTCAATGCTGCCGGGAAACTTTGCTGCAGGTGGCAGGCCCGCGTTATAAAATTGCCCTAAATTGTTACTGAGGTAATAATATACTGCCAAAAAGAAAAAAACGGTGATATATCCCATTATGCAGGCTGCCCATTCGCGCCAGTTAAATGGCCGGAAAATTATCAGGGCGGTCCAGATCACTAAAAAGAAGTAAATAAATGGCAGGTATATTATGGAGCCCGCAGCTACTATCATACCCAGGTCATACGCAGCGGATTTTGCGTCCTTACTTTTATAGAAACTAAATAACTTAAACAGCATCCATATTACAATGAAATTACATATTAATGGCGGGCTTAATACCAAAAATGGCGTAAACAAACCCGAAACCACGATGAACATTAAGGCTGGCAAAAAAGTGGGTTTACCCAACAAATTATAATGATTAACTAAATGGTTTAATAATAATGCCTGGATAAATACCAATACTGCAGCCAATAAAACATTATAAAACGATGGGATTGCATATAAGCCAGGCACAAGCAGCAACCTTGCAAACAGGTCGGTGAAAGCAAATCCGTTCAATGCCGGGGCATTAAACAAATAACCCGCCCGCAAAGCAAATAATAAAATTGCCAGCCATAAAATACCGAGCGGGTTAAGTGTTTTGAAAAAATTGATCATCTCTATCTGGATATGACAGTTTTAAAATAAATTCCACCGCGAAAGTAGATAACCCGGTTAAAATTTAACCAAACTTCTTGGCAGAAAATACCCTTTTATACAATTGGGGTTCCTTACACAGATTTGTATGTGATTTTTTTCTCTAAACCCAGCATTTGGATAAGGAAAATCCCCCTCAATAAACATCCCTCTTACTGTATCGTACTTGTTGCCGGGCCAGTTGTAGGTATGTATTGTTTCAATAACGGCACAATCTAAATGCCGCATCAATAAATCGTTAGAAGCGCCTATGTTTTTATTTTCCGGCAATTGTAAACCTTCCAGGTCCAACACTCGTTTCAAGGTTTCATAACCGCTTTTTAGAATTTGCAGGTTTTTAAATTCAGTAAGGTCAAGGCAATGTTGCAGGTCTATTATAGCGCCAACAACGGCAGGTGTTTTTATTTGCTGTGTGCGTTTTTCTGCATTTATTTTTAAGTTCTCAGCAAAGTCTAAAGCCCGCGCCGGGCTATTCTCCCAGAAATATATGCCATTGCCGAGCCAGTCGTATGAATTTGAGCTTCCTTTTAATTGTTCTGTACCTGCAATGACATTATCCCTTATCTCAGCATCACAACCATGAAAGCCAAGTACTAACCCCGATCTATCGGAATACATATATCTTTATATGCCCTGGATACATTACCATTTTTAGTAAGTATGCCGATTTTTTTAAGAAAGCTTTCCCTTTTTGCTTTATCTTTAGCCATTTTCTTTCCATTTTTTCTAATAGAAAGGGCAATAGATTCTATTTCTTTATCACTCATTATAAGCAAATATAAAACTTTATTGTGATTAATAAATACGTTAGCTATTTTTTGCATACCGCTTTACCATATCCCCAACAATTTGGGCTGTCTCATCGGGGAAATCAACTATTATTTTCCTGTCGTCGGTTATCCAGTTATTAATATGGTAAACAAACCGGTCGTCAATTTCATTTATAACGGGCACACCAAGTTTGGAGGCTGCCAACGCGTTGCATTGCTGCTCAAACTGGCCTTTCATGGGTATCATCAATACTTTTTTTTGTAAAAAAAGCGCTTCGGCGGGCCCTTCAAACCCGCCGCCTGTTAACAGCCCCGCGCAAGCGGCAAGGCTATTATTAAAAGCTTCGTTATTTACGGGGAATATCTGCACATTATCCTGCTGCCAGGCTGTTTTTTGCCGTTTCGAAAAAATCTGCCATTGTACCTTTGTTTTATTTAAAAGTTTTGTGAGTACCTTATCGTCATAAGCAGGCAGGTAAACTGTATAATGACCCGAATTTGAAGACTTCAGATTACGTATTTCACTGCGTATTACCGGGGTGTGGATAAAATCATCGTACCGCTCAAAATGAAACCCGATATGGTAGGTAGTGGGCGAATAATATTTAAACAGCCATTCGGCATAGTTCCATTTTGGAGGCCGGGGCGTTTTTGGCGAAACAAATGAACATTGGTGGCTTAATGATACCGAAGGTACTTTCCGGAGTTTGCATGCCCAGGCGGCAACAGGTTCAAAATCATTAATAATAAGTCCGTATTGCTTTAATGGCAGGCTGCGTACATCGCGCCATAGCCGGGGCAGATCCATAATCTTAAACGTAGCCCAGTTATCAACCCCGCCGTTTGTGCCAAAAACAAAACTGAATCCATGAAACCT
>DATCES010000210.1:0-12919 GCA_036509935.1 Mucilaginibacter sp. | reverse complement strand
CTTTACTACTTAGGTCCGTAAACCGCTATCGGTATCAACATTTCTTCGAGCGAAATACCGCCATGCTGAAAGGTTTCATTATAAAAGTTAACAAAGTGGTTGTAATTGTTGGGGTAAACAAAATAGCTGTCTTCCTTTGCAAATACAAAACTCGAACTTATATGAAGCTTAGGAAGCATGGCATCATGCGGGTTGCGTACATGAAATACCTCTTTGGGGTTAAAGTTTAAGTTTTTACCTTGCTTATAGCGCAGGTTGGTATTGGTATTCTTGTCGCCCACTATTTTACTCGGATTATTAACCCTTATGGTGCCATGATCGGTAGTTATTATCACCCTTACCTGCTTTTGGGCCAAAAACTTAAGGAGGTCAAACAAAGGCGAATGTTCAAACCACGATAAGGTTAACGAGCGGTAAGCGGCATCATCGCTGGCCAGTTCGCGTATCATTTGCATATCGGTACGGGCATGCGAAAGCATATCCACAAAGTTGTAAACCACCACATTCAGCTCATTGTTCATCAGGTTGTTGACCGATTCGTTAAGCGCGCGCCCTTCATCGATATTTAAAATTTTATGATAGGAGAATTTTACATCCCTTCGTTGTGTGCGTTTTATCTGGTCGGCGATAAACTGCCCTTCAAATAAATTTTTCCCCCCTTCATCTTCATCATTCTGCCACATATCGGGATAGCGCTTTTCCATATCCAAAGGCATCAGGCCCGAGAAAATTGAGTTACGGGCATATTGCGTGGCGGTGGGTAAAATGCTGTAATAAGCATCCTCCTCCTCCAGTCTGAAATATTCCGTAATAAAGGGATTGATGATCTTAAACTGGTCGTACCTAAGGTTGTCAATCAAAATAAAAAACAATGGGCTTTTGCCACCCAGGCGGGGGAAAACCTTCTTTTTAAACAGCTGCGGCGAAACTATCGGTCCTGATTCAGGATCCTTCATCCAGTTTAAATAGTTACGTTCAATAAACTTGCAGAATTGAACATTGGCCTCTGCTTTTTGCAAGGTCAATATCTCGTGCATCCCCGCATCTTCCAGTTGCTCCAGCTCCAGTTCCCAGTAAATCAGCTTTTTATAAACGTCAACCCATTCCTTGTAGTTTAGGTTATCATTAAGTATCATACCCAGGTTCCTGAAATCCTGCTGGTATGCCATCGTTGTTTTTTCGGTAACCAGGCGTTTATTTTCTGTAAGTTTTTTTATCGTTAGCTGAATTTGTTTAGGATTTACCGGCTTTATCAAATAATCATCGATTTTTGACCCTATGGCATCCTCCATCAAATATTCTTCTTCGCTTTTGGTTATTAAAACAATGGGTACATCGTTATTAATATTTTTTATTTGCGACAATGTTTCGAGGCCGGTTAAACCCGGCATATTTTCGTCTAAAAAAACAAGGTCGAAATGGCCGCTTTTAAAAGCATCAACAGCATCGTTGCCGTTGGTTACTGTAGTAACTTTGTAACCCTTTTCGTTTAAAAAAAGTATATGCGGTTTCAACAGGTCAATTTCATCATCGGCCCACAATATGGTTGTATCTTGCATCGTGATAATATAAACCCCAAAGTTTAGGTTTTGTTACATATTATTAAAATGATTAACATAAATTAACAAATATATAATGGGGTGTTGCCTTTATTTAACATTTTTGCACTATAATAAGCACTTTGAATAAAAAGAAAATTATAAACGACCCTGTTTATGGGTTCATCAGTATCCCTACCGACCTGATATTCGACCTTATCGAACATCCTTATTTTCAGCGGTTAAGGTATATCAAGCAGTTGGGCATGACGCACCTGGTTTATCCGGGGGCGCTGCACACCCGTTTTCATCACGCTTTGGGGGCGATGTACCTGATGGGCATGGCGATAGAAACGTTGCGGAACAAAGGCCATAACATTAGCCCTGAAGAAGAAGAAGCGGTTATAATAGCCATATTATTGCACGATGTTGGGCACGGGCCATTTTCACATGCCTTAGAAGAATGCATAGCAGAAACCATATCGCATGAGGATATATCATCAATGCTGATGCATAAATTGAATATTCAGTTTGACGGCCGTTTGTTAATGGCCATTGAAATTTTTAACGGCACATACCCGCGCGAGTTCTTTCACCAGCTCGTATCAAGCCAACTGGATATGGACAGGATGGATTACCTGAACCGGGACAGTTTTTTTACAGGGGTGTCCGAAGGGGTGATCGGGTCGCACCGCATCATAAAAATGCTGAATGTAAAAGACGACCAGATTGCGGTGGAAGAAAAAGGGATTTATTCGGTCGAGAAATTTTTAATTGCCCGCAGGCTTATGTACTGGCAGGTTTACTTACATAAAACGGTAATGGCAGCCGAACAGTTGCTGGCAAAAATACTAAAACGCAGCCGCGAACTTGCCCTAAACGGCGAAACGGTTTTTACCACGCCTGCATTAAGTCATTTCCTTAAAAAACCAATCGGCAGGGATGCTTTTATGAACGAAGGCTATCACCTGGAAACTTTTGCCACGCTTGATGATACGGATATTATGGCCGCAGTAAAAGTTTGGGCCACACATCATGATTTTGTTTTATCGAAGTTGTGCCGCGACCTTATACACAGGGAACTTTATAAAGTTGATATCACGAACGAAGCGCCCGGCAAACAATTGATTGCTGAATTAACCGGGCTTGCCATTAAAAAATATGGTATAACTAAACACGAGGCATCTTATTTTGTATTTGAGGATATTATACGGAATAATGCGTATAGTCCGGGCGATGGCAACATACGCATTTTGATGAAAGACGGGACAATAAAAGATATTACCGCCGCCAGCGACAATTCGAATTTGGAAGCGTTGGCAAAAACTGTAAAAAAATATATACTTTGTTATGATAAAAGGTTGATTGGGAATAGTGATTAGAGGCTGGAGTTTAGAGATTGGTTGGGAAAAGGATAGGTTGAGATTGATAATTGATAGATTAGGATTTCGTTTTTATGACTTTTATCCTGTCTAATCTCTAAACTCCAACCGCTAATCACTAAAACATTTGCCGCTTCAATATTTACAATTAAATTTGCCGGATGCATTTTACCGCACATGAATTAGGGTTGCTGCTTAATGGAACAGTTGAAGGGGACCCTTTAGCGCCGGTAAAACAACTGGCGAAGATTGAAGAAGCCCAAACAGGCTCGCTTTCATTTCTGTCAAATCCTAAGTACGAGCAATACCTGTACACCACTGATGCTTCGGTGGTCATCATTAATAATAGCCAGGCGCTTACCGCGCCCACAAAAGCTACGCTGATACGGGTGGATAATGCGTACAGCGCATTTTCGTTGTTGCTCGAAAAATACAATACTTTAAAGTTAAATAAAACCGGGATTGAACAGCCCAGTTTTATCCATCCTTCGGCACAAATAGGGCAAAATGTGTATGTGGGGGCTTTTGCATATATCGGGCCAAATGTTAAAATAGGCAACAACACTAAAATATACCCTCATGTCTACATTGCTGATGATGTAATAATTGGCAATGATGTTACGTTGTTTCCCGGGGTGAAAGTTTACTTCGATTGTAAAATAGGCAATAACGTTATCGTTCATTCGGGCACTATTATAGGAAGCGATGGATTTGGCTTTGCTCCGGGGGGGGATGGCGCTTATACGAAAATTAGCCAGATTGGTAATGTTATTATCGAAGATGATGTAGAAATTGGCTCCAATACCACCGTTGACAGGGCTACTTTGGGTTCAACCATCATACGCAAGGGTGCAAAACTGGATAATTTGCTACAGATTGCCCATAATGTAGAAATTGGCGCCAACACTGTGATAGCTGCGCAAACAGGTATATCAGGGAGTACTAAGGTTGGCGATAACTGCGTAATTGGCGGGCAGGTGGGTATTGTTGGCCATATAAGCATTGCAAAGGGCAGCCAAATAATGGCTAAGTCGGGAATTAACAAGAATATTGCAGAAGAATACAAAAAATGGGGCGGGATACCATTTTTTACTAACTACATGGAGAATTTGCGTGTAGAGGCGGCTGTAACACATTTACCTGCGTTGGAAAAAAGGGTTATAGAACTTGAAAAAATAATTACTGAATTAAAAAAAGGTCATTAGTCATTGTGTCATTAGTCATTGAATTGTTCGATAAAGGATGGACCCAATGACTAATGACTAATGACTAATGACCAATGACAATTAAAATGAATGTAAAACAAAAAACAATTAAGGCGCCGGTTTCAGTTTCGGGTACCGGTTTACATACCGGCGAAAGTGTTACCATGACTTTTAACCCGGCCCCTGAAAACCATGGCTATAAATTCAGAAGGATTGACATACAGGGCTCCCCGGTAATTGATGCCGATGTTGATAATGTAACCGATACTTCGCGCGGCACCACTATTTCACAGAATGGAGCCAGTGTAAGTACTGTTGAACACGTGCTTGCCGCATTGGTGGGATTAGAGCTGGATAATGTTTTGATTGATGTTGATGGGCCCGAAACGCCAATAATGGATGGCAGCTCCATCCAGTTTGTTGATGCTATTAAAGAGGTAGGTTTTGAAGAACAGGGCGCCGACCGCGAATACTACCATATTCCTTATAATATACATTACTCTGAGCCTGACCGCAAAGTGGAAATGGTGGCAATGCCGCTCGATGATTACCGTTTTACCTGCATGGTTGATTATAATTCGCAGGTGCTGGGCAGCCAGCATGCCAGTATCTCCACTATATCCGAGTTTAATAAGGAAATAGCATCGTGCCGCACGTTTTGTTTTTTGCACGAACTGGAAATGTTGCTAAAGCACGACCTGATAAAAGGCGGCGACCTGAATAACGCGATAGTTGTTGTTGATAAAGAAGTGGATGATGATGAATTAGCGCACCTGGCAAAAATATTTAACCGCAAAGACATAAAAGTTGCACCCCAGGGCATATTAAATAATATAGAACTGCGCCACCAGAATGAACCTGCAAGGCACAAATTATTAGATATGATAGGCGACCTGGCTTTGGTTGGGGTTCCGCTGCGGGGTCATATTATGGCGGCCAGGCCAGGCCACGCGGCAAATGTAGCTTTCGCTAAAAAAATAAAAAACCTGATAAAAAAAGAACGGAGCCGGAAACATATTAGAGTTTACGATCCTAATGCGAAACCGGTGTATGACACCGTTCAAATTATGAACATCCTGCCGCACCGGCCGCCGTTTTTGATGGTTGACAAAGTGTTGGAATTAACTAAAAGCCACGTGGTAGGCCTTAAAAATGTAACCATGAATGAGGATTTTTTCCGCGGCCACTTTCCCGGCACGCCTTTGTTCCCGGGGGTTTTGCAAATTGAAGCTATGGCCCAAACCGGCGGTATATTGGTTTTAAACACGGTGCCCGATCCCGAAAATTATATTACCTTGTTCCTTAAAATTGAAAACGCCCGGTTTAAAGCGCCGGTTGTACCGGGGGATACACTTATATTTCATTGTAGTTTGCTCGCCCCTATCAGGCGGGGCATAGCCCAGATGAAAGGTGTTGGCATGGTTGGCGAACGTATTGTTGTTGAAGCTGAACTGATGGCCCAGATTGTAAAAAGACAAAAGACCGACGAAGCATGATCCAGCCATTAGCATATATACACCCACAGGCCAAAATAGCCGATAATGTAGTAATTGAGCCTTTTGTTACCATCCACAAAGATGTGGAAGTAGGCGAAGGGACATGGATAGGTTCAAACAGCACCATTATGGACGGCGCCAGGATAGGTAAAAACTGCCGTATCTTCCCGGGTGCGGTAATATCCGCCCCGCCGCAGGACCTTAAATACCGCGGCGAACAAAGCACCGTTACCGTAGGCGATAACACCATTATCCGCGAATGTGTGACCCTTAACCGCGGCACAGCGCTGGATAAAAACACCACCGCAATAGGCAGCAATTGCCTGCTGATGGCTTACGTGCACGTTGCACACGATTGCGTTATCGGCGATAATGTAATTATCGCCAATTCGGTACAGCTTGCAGGACATATAAATATTTATGATTACGCTTTTATTGGCGGCACATCGGCTGTGCACCAGTTTGTTGAGATTGGCGCGCATAGTATGATTTCCGGCGGTTCACTGGTACGAAAAGATGTTCCGCCCTATACCAAGGCCGGGCGCGAGCCTCTGTCGTATATCGGAATAAATTCCGTAGGCTTGCGGCGCAGGGGCTATACAGCCACAACCATTAATGAGATACAAGAAATTTACCGGATCATATTTCTTAAAAAGTATAACATTACCAAAGCCCTGGATATCATCGAAGCAGAATTTAACCCTACCGTTGAGCGGGATGAGATCATCAATTTTGTGCAGAACTCGCAAAGGGGGATTATGAAGGGGTTTGGGAATAGTTAAAATTAGTTTGCAGTTTTTAGTTGGCAGTTTGCACACGCTGCCAACTGAAAACTGCCAACAGCCAACTGAAAACTAATATGAATATCCTCCTCGAAAACATTGGCCGCCGGTTTAACCGCGATTGGATATTCCGGGGGATTGATTATACTTTTATCAACAACAAAATTTATGCTATCCTGGGCCCGAACGGATCTGGAAAATCAACTTTATTGCAGGTTTTAAATGGCAGCCTGTCGCCATCGACAGGGAAGATCAGTTATTTTTTTGAGGATAAACCTATTGAAAGCGAAGGGGTTTACAAACACCTTAGCCTTGCCGCACCTTATCTTGAATTAATAGAAGAATTTAGTTTGAATGAAATGATTGATTTTCATTTTAAATTTAAGCCATACAGTACAGGTATTGGCAAAAACGAAATAATTGAGCTGTTAGCTATGCCCGGCAATAATAATAAACTGATCAAATACTTTTCATCAGGCATGAAACAGCGGCTTAAGCTCGCGCTGGCCTTGTGCGCGGATACCCCGATACTTATGCTTGACGAGCCAACTTCCAACTTAGATACACAGGGCGTTGACTGGTATTTAAGCCTCGTACAAAAGTTCGCCCAAAACCGCTTAACCATTATCTGTTCAAATCAGGAACATGAATATAACTTTTGTGATGAGCGGCTGGATATTGTGGATTATAAGAACTCTCCTACAAATACGCTTCCCTTAATTTAATCAGCCGTATCCAGTGCATAAATTTCATAATGGGATAAACCGGGTCGAACTCGAACCATTTTGCCGCAAAGTTGGCGCTGTTAGGGCGTTTGTGGTGATTATTCTGGAATAATTCGCCCAGCATAAAAAAATCAAAAGGCGTTGTGTTTTTTGATTTATCGCCATTATTAAAGTTGGCATAACCGTATTTATGGCCGCACCAGTTAACTATTGCGCCCTGTATTGGGCCCATCATAAAATGAATTGGAAGCAGCAAAAACAACCACCAATGTGTAGCAAAAATGATATAGAATACCACATAAAAGCAGCCGAACAAAATACGTGAAGTAAACGTTGAACCCCAGTAATCCAGCAGCCGCCACTCGGGAAAGTTGCCATTAAATTGGGCTTCCGGCTCCTTTAAGCGTTTTTCATAAAGTTTATAACTCTGCGCGGTACGCCACATCATTTGAAAAACATCCCTGAAAAAATAGGGGGAATGCGGGTCTTTTTCTGTATCGCTGTAAGCATGGTGCTCGCGGTGCATAATGGCGTAGGCTCGCGGGTTTAAAAATGACGACCCCTGGCAAATAAATGTGAGCAGGTGAAATATACGTTCGTTAAATTTATTGGTGCTGAACATTTTATGCGAAGCGTAGCGGTGCAAATAAAATGTTTGAAAGAATAAAGAAAGGAACCAGTGGGCTAAGAAGAATATTAAAATGATCACAGGGATATAATGTAAAATATAAGGGAATTGTTTTATAGTTAAGGCAAAGATACGATTAAATTGATGCCGCAATTGAATTATAGCTTTATAATTACTTCATGTTTTAATTGTAAAAAGCTACTTTTGCGGCTGTTTTATCAAAGGGTGGCAGTTATATCTGTATTACCGGCACTTAAACAATGAAACACTAATTAAAATAAAAAAATGGGCAATAAAACTTTTACCATGATTAAGCCTGATGCAGTTGCGAACGGGCATACCGGTGCAATTTTAGATCAGATAATAAAAGGCGGCTTTAAAATAACCGCAATGAAATACCTTGTATTAAGCAAAGAAAAAGCGGGCGGGTTTTATGAAGTACATAAAAGCCGCCCTTTTTATGGCGAATTGGTTGATTTTATGTCATCGGGGCCAATTGTAGCTGCCATACTTGAAAAAAATAACGCTGTTGAAGATTTCCGTAACCTTATTGGGGCTACAGACCCGTCAAAAGCAGAAAAAGGGACTATCCGCAATTTATATGCCGTGTCTATAGGCGCCAATGCTATTCACGGTTCCGATTCTGATGCGAATGCTGAAATTGAAGGTGGTTTCTTTTTCTCATCCCTCGAAAAATTCTGACTTTTTTCCACAGCCCGGGCGCGATGTTGACAAAAACAAAGCCCGGACTTTTTTTTATTTTGGTTTTTTTATAAAGATTGCCTATTTTTATAAAGTTATGGAAATGTGTATCTTGCAAAAATTATATTTTTAAACCGAACCGGGAATTTTATGAAACTTCTGCTTAAATATATATTGTATTTACTGCTTATAATAGTATTGGTTTCGGGTACGGTGCTACTTTACAGGACACATCCCGAAGCGCAGCTTGTTTTTATACTTCCGGGCATTTTTATCCTTGCATTTTCAAGAATGAGCGATGATTTGAATTTCAAGACCTTTTTGCCGCGCTGGACTAAAGGAAAATAATTTCTTCAACCAATACCCCTTTTGCTTCATCATTTATCTTATTGATTATCTGCGTACGCATCAGCATCAATTCGTTTTTTATTACAGATGATTCAATGCGCAAAAACAATTTTTTATCATGTATAAATAATTCTTTTGTACGGTTAGCTACCGGCTTTCCCACCAGTTGGGGCCAGTTGGCTATAACACCGGTTTCATCATAGCGCTTTTTAATTTTATAAACCTGCAGCATTTGTTCAATAGCTTCTTTCAGCGTTTTATCATTTGTTTTACGCATCAATTTCGCCCCCTTTTACTTTAAACAACCTTATAGCAACCCCTATTTCGCTAAATATGTTTTTAACACGGTTTACATGAGTGTCAGTAATAAAAACCTGCCCGAAATTGTGGTTGGATATCATTTGCATTAGCTGGGTAACCCTTTGGTCATCAAGTTTATCAAAAATATCGTCCAGCAATAATATCGGTTTAAACCCGTTTTGCTGATCCAAAAAACTGTATTGCGCTAATTTCAATGCTATCAAAAAAGACTTTTGCTGCCCTTGCGAGCCAAATTTTTTCATGGGCATGCCATGAATGGAAAACAACAGGTCATCTTTATGTACCCCGCAGGTTGTCCGCTCCAGGGCCCTGTCTTTTTCAATGTTCTTTTTTAATAATGAAGCAATGCCTTCCTGCAATAATTGCGATTCATAGGTTAATTCAACCTGCTCTGCATTTCCGCTTAAATATTGGTAATTTTCATTAAATATTCCCGTAAAACGTTCCATAAAAGCTTTGCGTTTTTCAAAAATACGGGTTCCCGAAACGGTTAACTGCTCATCCAGTACCTCCAGTAAATGAGGGTCGTATCTCCCGGTACCGGCAATAAGCTTTAAAAGCGCGTTGCGGTTAATCAAAACCTTGTTATAAACAATCAATTCATCCAGGTACGAGTTATCGGTTTGCGAGATCACATTATCAATAAATTTCCGCCGCTCCTCACTGCCTTCTATAATAATGCTGATATCATAAGGCGACACCATAACCAAAGGGAACAAGCCTATGTGATCGGCCAGCCGCAGGTAATCCTTTTTATTGCGCTTAAACTGTTTTTTTTGATTACGCTTAACCGAGCAGGCCACGGCTTCATGGCTTCCATTTTTATTAAAATTACCCGTGATGATAAAAAAGTCTGCATCTTGTTTTATTTGCTGGCTATCAACCGGGTTAAAATAGCTTTTACATAGCGACAGGTAATGTATCGCATCCAGCAAATTGGTTTTACCGGCGCCATTATTCCCCGTAAAAACATTTACCCCATCGCTAAAAATCAACTCGGCCCCGGCATAGTTTTTAAAGTTGATAACTGATAGCTGCTGTAAATACATCGCTCAAAAATAGTAATTAGATTTAGTCCGGGAGACGGAAAACCCGGAAAGAGGGAAAGAAAAAAGAATGTTTCATCATTTCAAAACTGCGGCTTTTTAAGTTTTGGCAACCTTTTGCCATTCAATGGAGTAATTCATAAGGGTAAACAGAGCATCGCAACAAAATAATAACCGGGTATCCCTTAAAAAGTTAACGGGCAATTTATGCCGTTTAAAAGCAGTATGCTATTTTCTCGTTGCTATTACATACATTTGTAACAATACAAGTTCTTTATTTTATTTCTTCATCAACCGGTATAGGTTTTACTTAAACGTAGATTAATAGGGAACCGTGTGCAAATCACGGGCTGTCGCGCAACTGTAAGTAACACAAAAGGTTTTTGCCAATCATGCCCACTGTCCGTTAGCTAACGGATGGGAAGGGTCGCAAAAAAGTTACAAGCCAGGAGACCTGCCATATACTGAATTGACAATGCTTTCGCGTATAAAGCTTTTGGCCAGGTCTGATCCGTTTTTCTATGTTGTTTGAAACACATGTTTCGGCAATTGTTTGCGCTCCCTCCTTTCCTTTTTCTTATTCCATAGCATTGCGAAGTTTAGCCAAAGGGCTTTTAACCGATTTAATCATTTAATCAATTAAAAGAAAATGCTAACGCAAAATCTCGGCTACCCGCGAATTGGTAGCCAACGTGAGTTAAAAAAAACCTGCGAAAATTATTGGGCAGGCAAAACGGAACACAAAAATGTGCTTACCGCTGGTAAAAACATCCGCCATGAAAACTGGCGGATACAAAAAGAGGCAGGTATAGACCTGATCCCTTCAAATGATTTTTCCTTTTATGACCATGTATTAGACCACTCCTTAATGTTTGGCGCAATACCTAAACGTTATAATGAAGTTATCCTGAAAAAGGGAAATCAAGAGCTCGACCTGTATTTTGCCATGGCGCGCGGCTATCAGAAAGATGGACTTGATATAGTTGCTATGGAAATGACTAAATGGTTTGATACCAACTACCATTATATAGTACCGGAGTTTTATAAAAACCAGCAATTTAAATTGTTTTCCACCAAAGTTACCGATGAGTTTTACGATGCCAAACAAGCAGGCCTTATTACCAAACCGGTGCTGATAGGCCCGGTATCCTACCTTTTATTAGGTAAGGAAAAAGAAACAGGTTTTGAAAGGATTGAGCTCATCAAAAACCTGTTGCCTGTTTATATTGATATTCTCACAAAACTAAAGGACTTAGGTGCAGAATGGGTGCAGTTTGATGAGCCTTTTTTATCGCTTGACTTAACTGAAAAAGAGCGGCAGGCATTTAAAGATACGTATAAACAGATCAGGGAAGCATTTCCATTTTTTAAATTTATACTAACCACTTATTTTGAGCGGTTGGGCGACAATGCGACATTAGCTATCTCGCTGCCTGTGGATGTTTTACATATCGACCTTATAAGGGCGCCCCAGCAGTTAGATGAGGTATTAATAATGATGCCTGAAAAACTCAGCCTGTCCCTGGGCGTGGTAGATGGGCGGAATATCTGGAAAAATGATTATATCCGGGCCTTATCCCACATAAAAAAAGCAATTGCGGTAATCGGAACAGACAGGGTAATAATAGCGCCCAGCTGTTCTTTACTTCATACCCCCTGTGACCTGGATATGGAAACAGCCATTGACCCTGAAATAAAAAACTGGATGGCGTTTGCCAAACAAAAGCTCAACGAGGTTAGTGAACTTAGCGAAATTATTAATGGCAACAATGATTTGCTCCAAAATAACTTAAAGGCTATATCAAGCCGCAGTTTGTCGAAACTAATTCATAAACAGGAGATCAAAAAAAGGGTTGCGGCAATTACGGATGCTGATGCTACCCGCAACAGTGAATTTACTGTAAGGCAAAAAATTCAGCAGCAAAATTTCAAGTTGCCCTTGTTCCCAACAACTACCATCGGCTCATTCCCGCAAACAGATGATATCCGCCAGTTAAGGTCGCGGTTAAAAAAGGGCGAAATCACCACAGAACAATATGATGCCGAAATTGAAAAAGCCACTATTGACGTTATTCGCTGGCAGGAAGAAATTGGGCTGGATGTACTGGTACACGGCGAGTTTGAGCGCAATGACATGGTAGAATATTTCGGCGAATTGCTGGACGGGTTTTTATTTACAAAAAATGGTTGGGTGCAAAGCTATGGCAGCCGCTGCGTAAAACCGCCCGTTGTTTATGGCGATGTAAGCAGGCCAAATGATATGACGGTTAGATGGAGCAGCTTTGCCCAGGCAAATACCGAAAAATTAATGAAGGGGATGTTAACCGGCCCGGTAACTATTTTGCAATGGTCGTTTGTGCGGGATGATCAGCCTCGGTCCGAAACTGCTTACCAGATAGCCCTGGCCATAAGGGATGAAGTGGTAGCATTGGAACAAGCGGGGATTAAGGTGATACAAATAGATGAGCCGGCCATCCGCGAGGGCTTGCCATTACGCAAAGCAGATTGGGCAGCCTATCTGGACTGGGCGGTAAAGGCATTCCGTATTTCGGCAAGTGGCGTAAGGGATGAAACACAGGTACATACGCACATGTGCTACAGCGAGTTCAATGATATTATTGAGCATATTGCTGCAATGGATGCGGATGTGATCACCATTGAAACATCCCGTTCGCAGATGGAGTTATTGGCCGCATTTGCCGACTTTAAATACCCCAATGAAATTGGCCCCGGCGTTTATGACATT
>DATCES010000209.1:0-4844 GCA_036509935.1 Mucilaginibacter sp. | reverse complement strand
TTTCGAGATTATAACGTAATACCCAATAGTCCAGCGTTAGTTTTCCTTTTTCGCCATCATAAATATCGCTGAAATGGGTGTATTTGCCGATATTGGCTTCAATATCATAATTGTTGATAGGGTTTGCCACAAACCAATCGTACCTTGTGTAACCATTGCCGGGCTTGGTTACTTTACGCAATCGGCCGTTCGAAACATCCTGTAGCGTATCAGGGCAACTTATGCTGATCAAAGCGCTGTCAACCTCATCGGCCTGCTGGTCTTTATTTGGCCACCAGATGCTGGCGCCCACGCCCTGGCAGGCAGTAGCTACCCAGGGATTGCCCAATGAATCCCGCTTATATACAATGCCCCCATCCCAGGGGGCGTTTTTTGCTACGGTTGGATGGCCTGAATAATAAACGGTAAACTCATCCCTGCTGCCTTTCATTATTATTTTGGGGAAAGCGACAAATACTGCATTAAACTCGCGGGTATAAATCAGTGCCCTACCTTTATAAACCACTTTTTCAACTTTTAAATTAGCAAACAGATCGAACTGCAATTTGGTAAAATCCTGTGTGGCGGTGAATTTAAAAAGGGTGCTGCCGCTGATGAATTTATCGGCGATATCAAATTTAACATCAAGATGGTAGTAATTAATATCATAGCAGGTACGCAAGGGCGAAGTTAAACTGCCCCGCAAGGAATCGGCCCTGGTAAACGTTTCTTTCGGTACGCCAGGCTGCGCCTTTGCACTGAAGGTAATTAATGCCAGTGTGCCTATCAGTAATCTGCGTAATTTCATTTAACCGGTGTAATCATTTAATAATCTGCTAAATGTAATAAGTTAATCAGTAATATGCTATTGGTGATGCTACTGTTACAAACAATTAGCAAAAATCACTTATTAAAGAAATTAAAAGAAAATAGTTCAGGCAACCAAAAATACAATTTGCGCCTAAGCTTTTCGTTTTGCATCTTAGCAAACTTTATATTTCACCCAATAAAAATGAATTTTACCCGTAAAATCTACATAGCTGTGTTAGCTTTCCTCATCATATCCGGTGGGGCATTGGCGCAACAGGTTAAAAAAAAGACCGGCGTTCCACAAAAACCAAAACACGCTGTAGCAACCGAACAGGCGCGCAGCGCAGTTTTGCCTGTTGACCCTGACGCCCTCATTGGTAAATTGCCAAATGGATTAACCTATTATATCCGTAAAAACACCGAACCCAAAAACAGGGCAACGCTATACCTGGTAAACAAGGTTGGTTCGGTACTGGAAACGGACGACCAGCAGGGCATGGCACATTTTACCGAACACATGGCTTTTAACGGCACACGCGATTTCCCCAAAAACGACCTGGTAGATTATCTCCAGAAAGCAGGCGTGAAGTTTGGCGCCGACCTGAATGCCTTTACTTCATTTGATGAAACAGTTTACCAGTTGCCGGTGCCTACCGATAGTGCAAAAGTATTTGAAAAAGCATTTGACATATTGGCCAACTGGGCTGCCTACCAAACATTTGACCCTAAAGAAATTGACGATGAGCGCGGCGTTGTTTTGGAAGAAGAACGTACCCGCGGTAAAAATGCCCAGGAACGTTTAAGGTACCAAACATGGCCGGTATTGCTCAATAATTCGAGATATGCATTGCGGATACCTATAGGGAAAGAAGATATCCTGAAAACATTTGTACCGGCAACCATTACCAGGTTTTATCATGACTGGTACCGACCAGACCTGCAGGCGGTAGTAGCGGTTGGCGATTTTGACCCGGCCGCGGTTTTAGCGCTGATAAAATTCAATTTCGCATCGCTTAGGAACCCGGATGCTGAAAAGCCCAGAACATATTACTCCGTACCATCAACGCCCGGTACGGCCGTTAAAATAGCAACTGACAAAGAATTCCCTTACACTTTGGCTGAAATTATTGTAAAGTACCCCGAAACAATTGTTAAAACCAGTGCAGATTACCTGCAAAGCATCCGCATTGAATTGTTCAACCAAATGCTTAATGAGCGTTTAGGCGAATTGCTGCAAAAACCAAATCCGCCTTTCCTGTTCAGCCAGTCAGGTTATGGCGGTTTTGTGGGTCGGCAGGATGCATTTACAACGATTGCTGTGGCAAAACCCGGCGACCTGGAGACTGCCGTAAAAGCAGCTGTTGCCGAAACCGAACGTGTACGCCAGTTTGGGTTTACCCTAACTGAACTTGAAAGGGCAAAACAAAACGCTTTGTTAGCAATTGATAATACCTATAAGGAAAGGGATAAAACCCAGTCAGCATCCTTTGCAAACGAATACCAGCAAAACTTTTTAACAGGCGCGGCTATACCCGGCATATCATTTGAATATAATTTTTATGTGAACAATATTGGCAATATCACCCTTGCCGGGATGAACGCCATGGCCGGTAAATTTGTAAGCGATCAGAACAGGGTGGTTATTGTTGAAGCGCCTGACAAAGACAAAGACAAGTTACCCAATGAAAAAACGTTATTGGATTGGATAAACGCTGCAGGCCAGAATTTAAAGCCTTATATTGACTATACCACCGATAAGCCTTTATTGGATAAGTTGCCCGTAGCCGGAACAATTACGAACACCCAGGCAGATAGCGCTATTGAAACTACTACCATAACATTGAGCAATGGCGTAAAAGTAATATTGAAACCCACCCAGTTTAAAAACGACCAGATACTGATAAATGGCTACAGATTTGGCGGTACCTCCCTTGCAAATGACGAGGATTTCAACTCAGCCGACCTGGCGGCCGGCATTATTGGGGCCAGCGGCATAGCAGGTTTTTCGCAGACGCAACTGGCTAAAAAACTTGCCGGAAAAAATGTCAGCGTATCGCCTTATATAAGTGACGTTGCTGAAGGCATATCCGCCAACTCAACGCCGAGGGACTTTGAGACTGCCATGCAATTGATATACCTGTATTTTACGCAGCCGCGCAAAGATGCTGATATCTGGCAATCAAATATCAGCCAGACCAGGTCGTTACTGGCAAACCGCAGCCTCGATCCCGGCAGTGTTTTCCAGGATACTATTTCGGCTGTTTTAAGCAACCATAATTTCAGGGGCATGGTAATAACACCGGCACAATTAAACGCCGCCAGCTTTGATAAAGCGTACCGCTTTTACCAGGACAGGTTTGCAGATGCAAGCGGGTTTGTATTTACACTGGTAGGTAATTTTGAAATTAAAACTATCGAACCATACCTCGAAGCTTACCTGGGCGGCCTGCCATCTGCTAATAGCAAAGAAACGTATAAAAACCTTGACATAAACCCGCCGGCCGGGCAAATCACCAAAACAGTTTATAAGGGCATGGGGGATAAAAGCAAGGTTGAGTTAGTGTTTAGCGGCAACTACGATTATAGTGAGGATAATAATGTGCAAATGGACGCGCTGGAATCAATTTTACAAATTAAATTAGATCAACGCCTCCGCGAAAAGGAAGGCATGGTTTACTCGCCGGGGGTAAAAGCCGACTATAAAAAGGTACCTGCCGGGCACTATAGCTTTAGCATTTACTTTGAATGTGCACCGGCCAATGCGGATAAGCTTATAAGCGCCACTATAGAAGAAATAGATAAGATAAGGCAAAATGGCGCTTTGCCCGCCGATATTGAAAAGGCTGCAGTGCAGGAAGCGCGTTCGACCCAGGTACAGCTAAAACAGAATATTTTTTGGGCCGGGCATTTAGCCGCATCATCGCAAAACCAGGAAGATCCGGATGCTATCCTGCGCCACGTTGGCGACCTGGGCAACGTAACCGTGCAAAGCACCAAAGATGCCGCCAATAAATATTTAAGCGGTAATAATTTAATCAAGCTGATATTGTTACCGGAGAAAAAATAAGCTCAAACCTTATGCTCACGGCCTAAATGCATTTAGGCCGTGAGAAAATTCCCGGTTTCACAGGCTAAACGCATTTAGGGCGTGATAAAATTCCTGGTTTCACAGGCTAAACGCGTTTAGGGCGTGATAAAAATTCCGATTCCACAGGCTAAACGCGTTTAGGGCGTGATAAAAAAAGCCGTAAATTTTGTTAATAGATTGTATATAAGGTAAATATACAATAATGCTAAAGAATTGCAACCAAAATCACCAAAAATAGCTGTGAAATTATTTTTTTTTGTTGATGGAATAAATTTCATACCGCGTTGGCCTTGACTCAAATATACAAAATTTTGAGGGGATTAACAAAAGGATATTGCGTCCCTTTGACATTTTTTATGGGTAATATGATGCGTATTGATTTACGCAACAGTGATTTTTCATTACTTCATTTGCGAAACGTTATACAATAAAACCTGCCGTCCCACATCAGCGTTGTGGTTTTTTCGCCCACATACCCGGGAATAAGTTCTTCAAGTTTGTGAAGGTCAAATGTTTGGCCAACAAAATATTTTTTGGATAAACTGCTTTTCTTGTACTGGTGTTCAATAAAAAAGTCTGTTTCATCGGCAATTAGAATTTTTGAACCGGGTTTTGCTACCCTTATCATTTCTTGTATGGCCAGTTTTTTGTCATTAAAAAAATTTATCCCGCCTACGTGAAAAACAATATCAAATTCATTGTCATTAAACGGAAGTTCCTCCGCGCAGCAGTTAATAAGGGAAAGATTAGGTTCTTTGCTAAATTTCTTTTTACATTTTTTCAGCATCCCCATCGAAATATCCACCCCAACAATATCCAGTGTTTGTTTGTTTACCGCTGCCGGGATAAATTGCAGGTCTTTCCCGGTACCGATAGAAACATATAAAACAGAACAATAGTCCTTCCACTCCAGCTTTGAAATAATTGTATTTCTCATTTCGTTAATGGTGTTCCCATATTTTAATTT
>DATCES010000208.1:0-3314 GCA_036509935.1 Mucilaginibacter sp. | reverse complement strand
TATGAAGAAACGCCGCCTAATCCCCTGAATGGGGAACAATATTCGACATGAAGAAGCAAATGTTTATGGGGGGCGACTGATTTGATATTTAAAAATGCTGCTGCGCTTAGAAATAATTTAACCCCGGTCGAAATGTTATTGTGGGGACATTTAAAAGGCAGTCAACTCGGCGCAAAATTCAGAAGGCAGCATCCGTTAGGTATTTATATCGCTGATTTCTATTGCCATGAGCATAAAATCGTTATCGAACTTGATGGAAGCATACATAACCTTCCGGAAATCGCCAAAAATGACATAGAAAGACAGCTTAATATTGAAAACGATGGCATTATAGTGCTCCGTTTCAAAAACGAAGAGATTTTTAATCAATTAGAAAAAGTATTGAACACAATTAAGGAAACGATAAGCTCCCCCGCCAGCTGGCGGGGGGGACTGTCGAAGCGAATTATCCCTTGTTTAGACATTAAAGACGGCCGCACAGTAAAAGGCGTAAACTTTGTAGACCTGCGCGATGCCGGCGACCCGGTTGAACTTGCCTGGAACTATTCGCGGCAAGGCGCCGATGAACTGGTATTTTTGGATATAACCGCCACTGTTGAGCGCAGGAAAACAATGGTTGAACTGGTAAAATCCGTAGCAAGGCAAATAAATATCCCTTTTACTATCGGCGGGGGAATAAATGAAATTGCCGATGCCGATGCGTTATTAAATGCCGGAGCAGATAAAATATCCATTAACTCGGCAGCAGTGCGAAACCCGTCGTTAATTGATGAACTTGCAAAGGCCTTTGGTGTTCAGTTTGTTGTGATCGCCGTTGATACCAGGGTTATTGACAACAAAAATATTGTACATTTAAACGGTGGCCGCGTGCCGACTGAAAAAGAAACACTGGATTGGATATTAGAAGCTGAAAGCCGGGGAGCGGGCGAAATATTGTTAACTTCGATGGATCATGATGGTACTAAGGGTGGTTTTGATAATAAATTTTTAAAATTGGTGAACGATTCAGTAAATATTCCCGTTATCGCCTCGGGTGGCGCAGGTTGCGGGCAGCATTTTGTGGATGTGTTTAAACAAAGTAATGTGGATGCCGCCCTGGCTGCATCGGTATTTCATTATGGGGAGATATTGATCCCGGATTTGAAAAAATTATTGAGACAAAATAATATAGAGGTAAGGGAATTATAGGTTAATAAACAAAATGAACATAAACTTTGACAAAGCAGACGGGTTAATCCCGGTAGTCATTCAGGAGGAGCAAACACTGGAAGTGCTGATGCTTGGCTATATGAACCAGGAAGCGTATGATAAAACGGTAAAAGAAAAAATTGTCACTTTCTTTTCCCGGTCAAAAAACCGCTTGTGGACAAAAGGGGAAACAAGCAATAACTTTCTGCATGTTAAAAACATCCATATCGATTGCGACAATGATACATTGTTGATAAAGGTTAATGCCGATGGGCCCACCTGCCACACGGGTTCGCGCAGTTGCTTTAAAACAGATTATAATCAAAACTTCATATTAAAGCTGGAAGACATAATTACAGACAGGTACGAAAACCCCAAAGAAGGGTCGTATATTAATAAACTGCATGGAAAAGGTTTAAATAAAATAGCACAAAAAGTTGGTGAAGAGGCTGTTGAAACTGTAATAGCCGCTTTAAATGAAACAGAAACCGACCTGATCAATGAATCATCCGACCTGGTTTTCCACCTGCTTGTTTTGCTCCGCGAAAAAGGCCTGGACCTTGAACGGATAGCAAGGAATTTAGAAGAAAGGCATAAGTAGTTCATTGTTAATAGTTCATAGTTCATGTTAGCTGCATTTTCTGCTATGAACCATGAACTACGAACCATGAACTAATGAACTAACAAATGACCGTAAAAAAAGTAGCTGAACTAACCGGCCACGGCAATCCTGTATTTACGCTGGCGCTTTCGCAAAAGCCCGGGATATTATTTACCGGCGGCAATGATAAGGGTTTGGTAGAATGGAGTTTAAAAAATAACACCTTCCTAAAAGTGTTGTTCCCGGTTACAGCAACCATATATGCTATACATTGCCCGGAAGGTTTTCCACTTTTATTTGCCGGTTTGAGAAATGGCGAAGTGCAAGTTTTCGACTTTTTAAAGCAGACTTTAATTGCGCCACTTAAACATCATCAGAAACCGGTATTTGATGTAAAATCAGTTAATCATAAACACGAATTATTGGTGGCATCCGAAGATGGGACCGTTTCTGTTTGGAGCCTTAAAACGTTAGCATTGTTACATACAGTAAAAGTTTCGGCTGATACTATACGGTGCATCAGTATTTCGCCTGATGAAAAACAGGTTGCTTTTGGCTGCCGGGATAACACAGTTAAAATTTACGACCTTGAAAACTACACTCTGGTAAATACCCTTTACGGACATACCATGTCAGTTTTTTCGCTGGAATATTCCCGCAATGGTAATTATTTAATTTCGGGGGGGCGCGATGCACAAGTGAAAATATGGGATATACTAACGTACAAACTGATACATAACATCCCCGCCCATTTATTTACAGTAAATTGTATTGCCGTTCATTCGGCAATGCCCTTGTTTGCAACTGCGAGCATGGATAAAAGCATAAAAATATGGGATGCCGGTAATTTTAAATTGCTTAAAGTGATCAGCCGTGAAAAAGGGTTTGAAAGCCATGCGCTATCCGTTAACAAAATTGCATTTAATGGCGATGAGCTTATTTCTGTAAGTGATGATAAAAAGGTAATGGTTTGGGATATTGGGTTGGGCAATTAAAACATCCGCTTAATTGCCGTTAATTTGTGGGTGTAGCGTTTTAATTCCTCCGAGAAAATGCCTTTCTCATCAATAACATCTATTTTAACCCTCCCCGAAGCGTGAATAATTTTCTCGTTATTCAACAAAATCCCAACGTGAACGATATTTCCTTCCTGATTTTCAAAAAAAGCAAGGTCGCCTAATTTAGTTTCCTGCAACGAATTTATTGCATATCCCTGTTCAACCTGCTGGCTGGCATCACGTGGCAACCTTATTCCCTGTAATTTAAACACGGCTTGTATAAATCCCGAACAATCGATGCCGAAATGTGTTCGCCCCCCCCATAAATACGGTGTGTTTAAAAATGAGGTGGCGGCAATTGCAATGTTTTCTGTCTCGCCAATTTCGCCAATTATCTCAAAACGGTCATCACCAATATGGCAGGTAGTGCCCTGTAAAAAAGCAAGTGAACTGCCCATAGGCAAATACAAAATACTATTATTGTCTATTTTCCAGGCTTGTGTTACTGCCCGGTAAGTTAACGGCGG
>DATCES010000207.1:0-3818 GCA_036509935.1 Mucilaginibacter sp. | reverse complement strand
AACTTTTCCATAAGTTACACTGCCTTAAATTATACCGGTGCCCGCCAGGACCAGTACTCTTACATGCTCACAGGTTTTGATAAGAACTGGAACTATGTTGGCCGTGCATCCACCGCTTATTTTACTAATCTTGATCCGGGTACTTATACTTTTTTTGTAAGGGCAAGCAATAGCAAGGGAGTATGGAACACGGAACCGGCATCTATTTTAATTACAGTATCACCACCGTGGTGGCGCACTGTGTATGCCTACCTGATCTACATATTGAGTTCCGCTGGTATTCTTTTCTATATCCGTTACCGCGCGATAAAGGAAATTAAACGAAAACTGGCCATTGAGGAGGAAAAACGCGAAGCCCAAAGAATGCATGAGTTGGACATGCTGAAAATTAACTTCCTGACCAACCTAAGCCACGAGTTTCGTACACCCATTTCATTAATTCTGGCGCCAGTTGAAAAACTGATGTCAATCCCAACCGAAGAAAATATATCGAGGGAGGTTTCGGTTATCAAACGCAATGCCCGGCGTTTGCTCAACCTCGTTAACCAGTTACTTGATTTCAGAAAGATGGAAGGGCAGGAATTAAGGCTCAACCTTTCCCGGGGCGATCTGGTTGCCTTTATCAGGGATGCGGCTAATTCCTTTCAAGACATTTCAGAGCGCAAAAAAATAAGGTTTGAATTTCAATCGGAAGTTGAAAGCCTGCGGGCACGGTTTGATTCCGATAAAGTTGAGCGTATAGTTTTTAACCTGCTCTCAAATGCATTCAAATTTACCGGTGCGGGCGGTTTGGTAAGTGTTAATTTGTCGCTTATTCATCAGGCAGAAGCAAACAGCCTCCAAATTATAATATCCGATTCCGGTGTAGGCATACCCGAAACCGACCAACCCAGAATTTTCGAAAAGTTTTTCCAGCACGATACGCCGGAAATAATCCTGAACCAGGGAAGCGGCATCGGGTTATCTATTGTCAAAGAATTTATCGAACTGCACGGTGGCGATGTCACGGTGGTGAGCGAACCAGGCAAAGGAACTTCCTTTACCGTTGTCCTGCCTGTAATTGATGCCGGTGAACATGCGGTGGTAGCAAAGCCAATCCCGCTTAATGGTAAAGACAGCCGCGACAATAAGCCGGGTAACGTTGCAAAAGTGTCTGACGGTGAAAAGTATAGTATTCTTTTGGTGGAAGATAATGATGATTTCAGGAATTACTTAAAAGAAAATCTTGAAAGAAGCTATAAGGTTGCAGAAGCTGCAAACGGAAAGGACGGCTGGCAAAAAGTATTGTCCGGCCATCCTGACCTGGTGGTAAGCGACGTAAGTATGCCGGTTATGGATGGCATTGAGCTATGCCGGAAAATTAAAACCGACAAACGTACAAGCTTTATACCGGTTATATTATTGACAGCTTTAAGCAGGGAGGAAGACCAGATAAAGGGTTTGCAAACAGAAGCGAATGATTACCTCACCAAGCCCTTTAGTTTTGAAATATTAACTACCAGGATCAAGAACCTGATAATCATCAACCGGCGGCTAAAAGTCACCTTCTCTAAACAGATACAAATGATTGTGCCTGAAATGGAAGTGCAATCGACCGATGAGAAACTATTGAATGATATATCCATGCTCATTGAGCAACGGCTGAACGATCCGGGGTTTTCTATCGAGGAGCTTAGCAGGCACGTGGGCATGAGCCGCAGCTCGCTTTATAATAAACTGTTTGAACTTACAGGTCAGCCGCCCGTAGATTATGTACGGGCTATAAAACTGCAAAAGGCGGCATCGCTGCTCGAACAGACCCATTTTACTATCCGCGAAATCGCTTTCAAGACGGGCTTTGCCACCCCGGGTTATTTTTCAAAGCTATTTAAAGAGAAATACAATCTGTCTCCTTCAGAGTTTTTGAGTCTTAAAAGAAGTAAAACAAAAGACGCGCATATTAATGGCGGGGCCACGGGCTGATTTTATCGCAATGCCTTCAAATGCCGCATTTTGTACCTGTTATTAAACATTTGTTGTAGCTTTTTAACAAAAATTGGCATAGCTTCATAAACCATTCACAGAACTTAGCCCACGAGTATTATATTACGTTTTAATAACTCAAATAACCAATTGGCCCTGCATTTACATGTTTAATAACCCTTAGTGGATATGCGCCCGCAATCGATTGCAGGCGTAATATTTCGGCGAATTTCCGCCCATTAGTGTTACAGATTAAGGGCGCAGACCATGCAAATTGGTGATAGCGATATAGGAACAGCGAGCCGTACAACACGGGGAATCTGCGGTAAGGGATATAAAATAGACCCACGATCCCCCTTTTAGTAAACCGGGTTAAGGCCGTTCTGAGAAACCGGCACAGCTTATTTTTAAAAGGAAGGTGCAGTTGAAGAACGGATGAATGTGATTAATTTGATAACCAATTATTAAAAACTATTATTAATGTCCAAAAACCGGGAGATATTAGGATTTATCCCTAAAGGCAACCTGATTGCTTTTGCACTTGTAACAATGTTGTTCCTTATTTGGGGTATACCCAATAACATGAACGATATTCTGATAAAGCAATTTATGAAATCGTTCGAATTGACGAGGTTTCAGGCGGGCCTTATCCAATCAGCTTTCTACATGGGTTATTTTTTGCTTGCCGTACCTTCTGGTCTTTTCATGAAACGTTATTCATATAAAGCTGGATTATGTATTGGTTTATTGCTTTTTGCAGGCGGTTGTTTTTTGTTTTGGCCCGCGGCCATTGCCGGCAAATATGGACTTTTCTTATTTGCTTTGTTTGTGATTGCTTCCGGCCTCACTTTTTTAGAAACAGGCGCCAACATTTTTATTGTTGAAATGGGAAGTTCAGCGTCTGCGGAGCGCCGTCTTAATTTCTCCCAGGCTTTCAATCCCATAGGGGCCGTATTAGGTGTTTTGTTAGGCACTTTATTCATACTTTCAGGCATTGAACACGATCCGGCGAAGATAGAGGCCATGAAAGCCGCCGGCCAATATCAGGGTTACCTCAAACAGGAAACAATGCGGGTCGTCACCCCATACCTTGTGCTCGGCGGTTTCGCCCTTATTTGGTGCGTATTTTTGGCATTGTCAACATTTCCGCGTGCCCGCGATGAAGTAAAAGAGAGCGGGCAAAAAACCGGGGTAAAAGATTTGCTTAAATTCCCCCACTTTTATAAAGGTGTAATTTCGCAGTTTTTTTACTGCGGTGCACAAACCTGTACCTGGAGTTTCTTCATAGCCTATGTGCAGGATTTTACCGGCCAGCCCGAAAAGGTTGCAGGGTATTTCCTTACAGGCACCCTGGTAGCCTTTGGTGTGGGGCGTTTTTCAGCTACTTACTTAATGAAATTCATCGCCCCCAATAAGCTAATGGGTTTATATGGTATCATCAATGTATTATTGGTTGGCGTGGCAATAATTATGCCGGGCATGTTTGGTGTTTGGGCAATATTTTTTACAAGCTTTTTCATGTCTTTGATGTATCCCACAAATTTTGCCTTAAGTATCCGTGAACTTGGCCAAAATGCAAAATTGGGAGGGTCAGTTATGGTGATGGCCATCGTTGGCGGAGCTGTATTTCCGCCTTTAATGGGCTATATAGCCGAAATATCAAAAAGCATGGCAACTGCTATGATTATACCTCTGTTTGGGTATGTATATATTACTTATTACGCTTTGTACGGGTCAAAATTGAGGCCCGCGACTGCTGAAAAATTTACAACTGAACATGCTTGAAGACCACACAATAAATAAGGCTGCCGGTAAAACAAACTCAGCGGTTTTGGATCTTCCGAAGGTGATTTTCG
>DATCES010000206.1:0-5011 GCA_036509935.1 Mucilaginibacter sp. | reverse complement strand
TATGGCACATACTTTTTAACATGCTATGGTTTTACTGGTTCGGGCAAATATTTGAGGAGTTTCTGGGTAAAAAACGCACATTAGGCTTATACTTTATGGGTGGCCTGGCGGGCGCTTTTCTGTTTGTGTTCAGTTATAACGTTTTTCCTTTTTTTACGCATGTCAATGCTGCCGCCGGCAGTACCCTGGTTGGCGCGTCAGCAAGCGTAATGGCCATTATGGTAGCAACAGCCACCCTTTTGCCCGATTATACCCTGCCTTTAATTTTAATCGGGCCCGTAAAGCTAAAATGGCTGGTGCTGTTTTTTATAGTTATTGATTTTTTGGGAATTACCGGCCTTAATGCCGGCGGCGAATTATCCCACCTGGGGGGCGCTTTGATAGGATTTGTTTACATAAGGCAATTACAAAAAGGCCATGACTGGATTGGATCCATTGTTAATGCTTTCAGCCCAAAGCCAAAATTAAAGGTTGTTTCAAATAACACATCAAGAAAATCATACGATCTGCCGCGGCAGGAAGAAGTTGACCTTATATTAGATAAAATTTCAAAATCAGGGTATGATAGCCTGAGCAAACAGGAAAAAGAAATATTATTCCGGGCCAGCAATAATGAAGGCTAAAACCAAAATATCTTTAATTGATAAGATTATATTATTGCTGAACGGCCTGTTGTGTTTTGCCCTGCTAATTAGCTATTTCGCGCCATCCGTTGATCCAAAAAAAATATGGGAATTTGCGTTTTTTGGCTTAGCGTACCCCTTTTTACTGATCGCCAATTTAATTTTTGTGTTCTGGTGGATAATACGGAAAAAATGGTATGCATTTATTTCAATAGTTTGTATTGTTTGCGGATGGAAGGTGTTGAATAATAATATTGGCTTTCGCCTGCCGACATCGGCCAGCAACCCTTATGGGGTTGTGCGGATGATGACCTATAATGTCCATAATTTTAAGCGTTACGGTGCAAAAAACGATATATCCACAAAACATGATATTCTGCAAATTATCAATGACCAGCAACCTGATGTTATTGGCTTCCAGGAGTTTTACACGCGAAGCCAAGGCCAGTATGACATGCGCGATTCCATTGTAAAAATTATGGGTTCAGGTTATTTTTATTTTGACCCGGTGATATTCAATAGCACTGAGGCCATCGGGATTGCAATTTTTTCAAAATTCCAGATCATAGACCATGGAATAATCCCTTTTTCGGGTAAAAAAAGTGAAAATGCCTGTATTTATATTGATGTAAAAAAAGGGAGCCGTGAGTTTAGGGTGTACAGTGTGCATTTGCAATCCATCAGGTTTGACCCCGAAGATTATAAATACATCAACAACATTACACAAGAGGGCACAACCGACATGGGATCGGCCCGGCGTTTAGGCGTTAAATTAAAAAATGCATTTATAAAACGAAGTGCGCAGGTTGCCAAAATAAAAGAACATGCCGCGCAATGCCCTTTTCCTTACATTATATCGGGTGATTTTAACGATACACCAACCTCCTACGCCGTTAACCAAATGGCCAAAGGCTTAAAAAATGCTTTCCGCGAAAAAGGTTCTGGCTTTGGCCGGACTTATAATGGTAATTTTCCTAATTTCCAGATCGATTACATCATGGCCAGCCCCCAATTTGATGTTTTGAATTACCAGATCATCGAAAAAAAACTATCGGACCATTATCCCGTAAGGAGTGACCTGATTTTGAAGTAAGTCATTGGGTCATTAGTCATTTAGCCTCACCTAAATCCTCTCCAAAGGAGAGGACTTGAATTGCACTCCTTTTTTAAGCCCTCTCCTTTGGAGAGGATTTAGGTGAGGCGAAACGGCCCAATGACCAATGACTTAATGACCCAATGACTTCCCCATCTCTTCTCGCACCACTCTTAAAAATTCATCAGCGTGCTGGGATCCGATGATATATACAAGGCCGTCCCTATCGGTTAAATAGAGGGCATCGGTACCTGCCGCGAAAAAACGGATAGACCCCTTTGTGTGAAGATTATATACCGGATTATTTAACAAGTACCTGCTGTATTTTCCTTTCTCAACTTTAATAATGCTGTTAAGGTCAATTTTTACCAAACGGGTGGTCCATAAACCATCAAGCAAAATGCTTTTGTTATAAATGCGCGTCCGGAAATGCAGCAGGAAACCCATAATGATAGAAATAATGATAATGGCAAAACCCACTAAAGCAAGGATAGCTGCCTTGTCCTGTGCATCCGTAAAAAAGTTGAAAGTATAAGCCGCGAAGCAAAACATCGCTAAAACCAGGCGGATGGTAATAGGTATAAATTCCCTCCCCAGGTATTGCTTTTCAATAAAAGCCGGTTTCTCGTTCATTAATTTAATTTGATAGTTCGAATATAGTTACTTTTTTAGTGTTCTCACTTACTTTATAACGTTCGTCAGGCCGGTAACCGCCAATCCAAATAATATCGCCGTTGCCATTAATTAATAAAGGTACCTCTTGTTTTTCGTGCAAAGGTATTTTCTGATCAATGAAAAAATCACTTAGTTTTTTGCTTGTTCTCATCCCTAACGGATAAAAGTGGTCGCCCTGTTGCCAGGGGCGTAAAGTTAAGGGATATATCAGCAAATCGCTATCAATGGATGCGGCCATCGGGTTGTTTTTTACAACTAAGGGACTGTCATCATGCAAAATACTCAGTTTATAATTACCGTAATGAACTTCGCGCGCATTTCTACTGATAGGTGTTTCGTTATTTTGGTGATGCTTTTTTTCTGTTAATATCAGCTTCCCGCGGTCTATAATCAGCCTGGAACCGGGTGTTTCAAATACTTTGCCCGGGTGTTTGTCCAACGCCGATATAAGGTCATCAACAGTAGTTTCGTTAAACCCATATTCCTGCAGCAGTTTAAAAAGCAAAATCCGTTTTGGTTCCAGTTTTTTTATGGCCTCAAGCGGGATATGTATGTCGTTACCATTGGTGATTAACAACTCTTTTTTTAATGCCGTTATTTGTAGTTCTAAAAATTGTTCCAGTTCGCGGAAATGCGCGAGGTTTTTTTCAAACGTCTCCTCTAACGCGGGGTTCAGTTCTTTTAGTTTGGGGATTACTTCCAGCCTTATTTTATTACGTGCATATTTTACGGATGCATTTGAGCTGTCTTCCACATAAGCCAAACCACTTTTATCAACTATGCTTTTAATCCCCTCGCGGCTTAAAAATAATAGCGGGCGTACCAGCGGACCGTTTTTGGGCAGTATGCCGTGCAGGCCCGCAATGCCGGTGCCCCGGGTAAGGTTTAACAATATTGTTTCAATTGCATCGTTTTGGTGTTGTGCAAGCGCTATAACTGAATACCCTGATTGTTGCCGTACCTGCTCAAACCATTGGTACCTGAGTTCGCGCGCCGCCATTTGAGTGGATATTTTTTTACCGGCAGCATATTTTAAGGTATCAAAACATATAGTATGAAAAGGCACACGGAACCGGTCGGCCAGGTTATTGCAAAACTCCTGGTCGCTTAATGATTCATCGCCCCGCAATTGAAAGTTACAGTGGGCTATCCCAAAGTTAAACCCTGCCGATTTGAGTAAGTGTACCATTAGTACAGAATCCATACCGCCGCTCACAGCAGCAAGTATTTTGCTGTCAGGCCCAAATAAATTATTTTGCGCAATAAAATCCGTGAAACGTTTAACCGGCAGCATCCATCAAAATTATTAATTTAAAACCCCAACAAAAAACTAATTTTGCCATTGTGAGGAAATATGTTTTAAGCCTTTTGTTTTTGCTGGCAGCGGCAACCGTTATGGGACAGAAAAAATCTATTGTAACGCTAATCAAGTCGCAGAGCAGCACCGGGCTAAAGGACGTGGTTAAGGTTTACCACGGCACCTTTAAACAGGATTTTTCGACGCTTACCTCCGACAGCGCTTATTTTTATTTCAAGGAAAACGCCGTTGATGCTTTCGGACACGTAGACATTGACCAGGGTGATACCTTAAATGTTTATGCCGATAAACTGAATTATAATGGGAATACAAAAATTGCCATCCTGACTGATAACGTGCGACTGGTGGATAAAGACGCTACTTTAACAACCAATCACCTTAACTATAACACTGCTACCCGGATAGGCGTTTATACCGACGGCGGAAAACTGGTTGATAAGAATAATACGCTGGTTAGCAAAAATGGATGGTATTTTGCTTTCACCCGCGACGCTTATTTCAGATATAATGTATCGCTCACCACGCCCGATGCGTTGGTAAAAACTGATACCATGCGCTATAATACCAAAACAAAGATTTCCTATTTTTACGGGGCCACCAATATTTACAGCATTAAAGGCGAAAAAGATAAAGACACGCTTTATACCGAAAACGGAACTTATAATACAACTACCGAGCAAGCCGCTTTTGGGAAAAATAACCTTTACCATACGGGCACCAGATCATTAAAAGGCGACAGTTTATTTTACGATAAACTTAAAGGTTACGGACGCGCAGTTAAACGTGTTACTTTTAACGATAAGGAACAAAAAGTAACCATTAAAGGCGATTTAGGCACTTATTTTAAAGCGGAAGAAAAAACTGTAGTAACACAGGATCCTTATGTAATAATGGTTACTGAAAAAAAGGACACTACAAAAACCGATTCGGCAGCTAAAACTGATGCTATTGCCAAAGCTGATGCTGCGCTAAAAAAGCAGCAGGCTAAAAACGGGAACACCATAACAATGGCGCAACTGATAAAAAAAACCATACCGGGCGCAACCGGGAGCCTTAACCAGGGTTCAAAAGACATAAAGGCACGTGCCGATTCATTAATCAAGCTACAGCAAAATAATACCGCGAAAGGAAATGCTGCGGCGGCAAAAAAAACGGGCAATAGTTCAGAAAAGCAGACTAAACCCAACACGGTGGGCGAAAATAAAATACCCCTGAAACCCTTAACGGCCAAAGATACTTCGAAATTAAAGCAGGACTCGATCTATATGTCAGCCGATACTATAGAAACGCGGATATTAACCT
>DATCES010000205.1:0-2473 GCA_036509935.1 Mucilaginibacter sp. | reverse complement strand
TTTGTTTATATTAATGGATTTTTTTCATGTTGCAGCCATTTCTTGACTCTTGACTCTTGATTCGCATTAATTATGCCGGGATAACTGCAACCTGGGTTAAAACTTCAGGCTTAATAAATATTGCCCTTTTCCATATCCGGGCTATATTCTCCCCGCCGTGCGGCATTATCCAAACTGGCCCTGTGGTAGAGCATTTCCTGTGCTGCTTTTACATTTTTATCTTTGCCTTTCCATATCGCCAGGGCGGGCTGCTGTATGGCACGGGCAAACGAAAATGTAAGCGCCCAGGGCAATTTTTCCTTGTATTTAACATGCATGGCGTTTAAATGCGCGGTTGCCATTTCGGGCGATTGACCGCCTGATAAAAACGCTATTCCTGGTACCGCGGCGGGCACCGACTGCAGCAGGCAGGTTACGGTAGCCTCGGCAACCTTGTCTATGTCAGCCTGCCTGGGGCAGCTTAAGCCGGGCAATATCATATTGGGCTTTAAAATAATCGCGTGCAGGTTTACATTTTGGGCAAGTAACTGTTCAAAAAGGACATGCTGTACTTTGTGTGTAACATCAAAGCATTTTTTTAAACTATGCGGGCCATCCATCAATACCTCGGGCTCAACAATGGGCACTATGCCGGCTTCCTGGCACATTGCAGCATAACGCGCCAATGAATGCATATTGGCCACTATACATTCCCTCGAAGGGATAACCGCGTTTATTGCTATCACTGCGCGCCATTTTGCAAAACGTGCGCCTAAAGTATAATATTTAGCCAACCGCTGCGGCAAACCATCTAACCCGACAGTGATTTTTTCGCCCGGGAAACCTTCCATGTCAATTGTGCCTTCATCAACCTTTATGCCGGGGATAATACCTGCCTCTTTTAATACGTCAACAAACAAAACCCCATCCGTTGTAAACTGGTAAATGGTTTCATCATACAAAATGGCGCCGCTGATGCTTGACCCTAAACCGGGTGTAGTCACAATTAATTCGCGGTATGCCCGGTGGTATTCTATGGTTTGCGGTATGCCAACTTCTTTAAAGCGTTTGTTACATGTTGCTGTGCTTTCGTCCATAGCCAGCAAACCTTTGTCACCGGCTAAAAGCGCGGTTACTGTGCTGACGAGTTCTTTTGTTTTCATTAATCTGATGCTTCCTTTAGGGGATCGGGAGCATCCGGCCCGTTGTTATTGTTATCTAATTAACACCTAACAAGTTTAGCGAACAATTGTTGCTAAAGATACTTATTTATAATCCATAGCCACCTGCCTTGCTTCGCCCAAACCATCTATCCCAAGCTCAACCACATCGCCTGGTTTTAGATAAACAGGCGGTTTCATGCCAAGCCCAACGCCGGCAGGCGTGCCTGTTGAAATGATATCACCCGGCAGCAAGGTCATAAACTGGCTGGTATAGGCTACCAGGTGTGGTATATTAAAAATAAGATTAGCTGTAGTGCCATCCTGCATAATTTTTCCGTTCACTTTTAGCCATAAACGAAGGTTATGCGGGTCGGCAATTTCATCTTTGGTAGCAAAGAACGGCCCGATTGGCGCAAAGGTATCGCACCCTTTTCCTTTGTCCCACGTGCCGCCCCTTTCAAGCTGAAATTCACGCTCTGATACATCATTATGCAGCACATATCCGGCCACATAGTCCATTGCACCGCCTTCATCAACATAGCTTGCCCTTTTGCCAATTACGATGGCCAGTTCAACCTCCCAATCGGTTTTTTTTGAGTTTTTTGGGATGATGATATCATCGTTCGGTCCAACGATCGCCGATGTGGCTTTCATAAATATAACCGGCTCCGATGGCGGTGTTGCATTTGTCTCTTTGGCATGATCGATGTAATTTAAACCAATGCATATAATTTTTGAAGGCCGGGCAAGCGGGCAACCAAGCCTCACATTAGTTTCAATTTCAGGGAGGAAATTTCCTTCAATAAAATCGTTTAACCTTTTTAATCCATCCGTCATTAAAAAATCCTCGTTGTAATCTTCACCAAATACAGAAGTATCGTATCTTTTATTATCAATAAGTACCCCTGTCTTTTCTCTTCCGGCTTCGCCAAATCGTATCAGCTTCATAATTAATTTTGGATTGTTGATTATTTAATTGTTCAAAGTAATAAATCCCCCATCAATAGGGTAATCGCAACCGGTAATAAACCCGGCTTCATCTGAGCATAAGTATAATGCAAGTGCGGCCACCTCTCCTGATTTACCCATACGGCCGATAGGCTGGCTTTTTGACAGCTTTTCAAATATCGCCGTTTCCTGTCCGGCATAGTTCTTTGCAATAAAACCATCCACAAAAGGTGTATGTATCCTTGCGGGTGATATACTGTTGCAGCGGATATTATCATGCAAATAATCGCGGGCTACTGATAAAGTCATGGCATGGATAGCTCCCTTGCTGGTTGAATAGGCAAACCGGTCGGTAATCCCTACGTGGGCAGCTACAGAAGCAG
>DATCES010000204.1:0-2396 GCA_036509935.1 Mucilaginibacter sp. | reverse complement strand
ATTTGGGTTGATAAGAAAACACGAAACCCGAAAGATAACGCCAATCATTTAATTTTGGCATATTCAGGGTATCATGGTTGCCTGGTTGCCCGGGAACAAGCGGGCTGTATCCTGAACCATCCAATTTACCGGCTATGATTTGCGTTTCAAATGAACCGATAGGTGTTTTTACCGGCCGTGTAGTATTTAAAGTCAGGTGCAAAAACCCTGGGGCGTTGTTGCTCATGATCAACGAATTCCTGACACCGGGCCCCCACCAAAGATCTTCTGTTGACACGCCAAAAGAAACAGGGTCAAACGTAATGCGGATACTGCTCTGGCCCGCAAAAAGCTTACTATATGGCGTTTTTCCAAAACGCTCGGGCATATCTATATAATTATTCAGGTCATACCATGCCACCCATGCATTATTATTATTCCCCGCCTGGGTAAAACCATCAAAATTTTTATTTTGGGCATATACAAATTCCGGCCGGAGCTGGACACTTAAAAATTTGTATTTGGCGTAAATACCGGCGCTGAACAAGCTTTGATAACCTGCCGCGGGGATCATCGGCCCATCATTCCAGCCATACGGGTTATGTGTATTGTATTGTTGAAGCCAATTAACCGGTAAAACCTGCAGTAGCCCCTCTCCATTGCGGGTTTTATATATTCCATTGTTTTTTAAAGGGTCATCTGCACTTAAAACACTATCTGGATCGAAAATATTTCTGGCGTTAAAATCCACCGCCGGAAATAGCGGGCGGATGGTAACAGAAACATTAGAGTCAATTTTTCCTAATAATTGCTCCCGGCGATAAAAGTCTTCAAAAACAGGCGTACCAACAGGGAGGCTTTGAGCAAAGACAGGTATCTTTGAAAACAGCATCAATATTGATAACACACTGAAAGAAAAACCGAATTTGTTCATCAGGACAATTTAATTGTTTTATAATAACCGGGTATTAAATTCATAATTTTAAAATCAAATGCAATGGTCAGTTATTATTGAATTTATAACGGGCCAAGACTGTTTGATTCACATAGGTTAATTTTTCAGGCCTTTTTAAAATCAGGACGCTTTTAAGAGTAAACCGAAGTAGTTGAACAAACAACTCTTCTTCGTTAATTTCTACCTCTTTTAATATCGTAACATATAAATCAATTAAATTTATAACGGATACCTGTTCCGCCCCATTTAACAATTCGAAAGGCGCTTTTTTTAATTTATGCAATTGATATAAAAACGGAGCAATATAACGCTTCAGGTTAGATGGAGCATATAATAACAATTGTTCTGTTTCTTCTAAATAAATATGTATGGTCTGTTCCAAATTATTTTAAATTTAAGTAGTTGAATAAAAATAATACCATATAAAAAATTAAAGTAGCCGGGTTTTGGAAATATACCAGGCTTTTAACAATTCAAAATTTTTGTAAAACCCCTTCCGCTTTATCTTGCAATCCTGGTGAGAATTATCAGATAAATTATTACTAAGAAAAGCATAAACCACATAGCAGTATCAAATTTCTTTTTTTTATTTATTTTTTCATTTAAATACTCATTTTCCAATTGCTTTTTTTTACTTTTTTTTTCAGTTAGGATATCATTTTCCATATAATATTTGTTTTTATTTAAACATTTTTTTGAATGCCAACGCCTGAATTATTAAATGCATTTTTAAACGGTTACATCGTTAAATATTAGGCAATAATAGTACCTAAACGGAAATCGCTTTTGAAAACTTGTTTTAAGATCCGGCGATGTTGCAAATCAGCAATTCGTATTTTCCCAGGTAACAGCGGGAATATTGGTCCGAAGTATGAGCTAACGAAGCGCGGGGAATAGCGAAGAAACGCGCGGCCGACTATGAAATTGGCATTCTGCCAACGAAATTCAGATAACGGCACATCTGAAAACGAAAAAATTGCATTGATTTTTTTAAAAGCGATTTCCCCGATAGTACCTGTTTATTCTTCGGTTTTTTATTGAGATCCAATCAATTTAATTCAGCATTTACCGGCAAATTATTGCCAATCCCCACCCATAAACGGGGTATAATTTTCTCAATAAATATATAAAATTAAGATAGCGATGTTTATATATTTGTTTTAGATGTTTATATATTTGTTTTATGAGTCCTATTTACAATTTTCATAAGGTATCGGCCCTGCTGGCATGTGCCGGCCAGCCAACGGAAAGCCAGGTGGCGGCAATTGCCAGCGATGGCTATAAGGTTATTATCAACCTGGGGCTTGCTGATGGTAAATATGCGTTAAACAATGAAGCCGCCTCGGTAATTGGCTTGGGCATGGAATATCACCATATACCGGTATCATTTAATAACCCGCAGATAAGCGAATTGGCCGCGTTCATAATGCTTATGAATAAGCACCAGGATGAAAAAATATTT
>DATCES010000203.1:0-5771 GCA_036509935.1 Mucilaginibacter sp. | reverse complement strand
AAATTAAATAAAGTAAACCGGCTTTACGCCTTCATCAGCGAGATCAATAAATGCATTGTACATGTACAGGATGAGCATGATCTGTTTCGCAAGGTATGCAGCGTTGCAATTGAATTTGGCAAATTCAAAATGGCGTGGGTTGGCTTGTTCAACACTAAAAATGAAAAAATTACCATCGTTGGTCAAAACGGCATTCCCGCCAGGGATATAAAACTATTTAAAAATAAGCGGCTGGAAGTCGGCAGCCCGCAGTTGAATGTATTACTTACCGGCACGCATTACCTCTTCAATGATACCGGCCGCGACCTTAAATTGGAAAACCAGGAACATATTGGCGTTGGCCACGGTATTAAATCTTTCATCGTGTTGCCCATCCGGAGGTCAGGGAACATTATCGGTACGTTTAATCTATATTCAACCGTACCCGATTTTTTCGACACTGATGAAATAGAACTGTTATTGGAAGTGACCGGGGATATTTCGTTTGCATTGGATAGTTTTGAGAAAGCGAAAAGGCAAAAAGCAGCAGAAGATATTACAGCTCAAAACGAAAAGCTTTTCCGGGCATTGATTGAAAAAAGCGGCGATATGCAAACGCTGACCGGAAAGGATGGCGAAATATTATATTCCAGCCCTTCCATCACCAAGGTTCTCGGATACAGTTTTGAAGAAATACGGAAAAAAAAGGCTTTTGATTTTTTTTATCCTGATGACATTCCCGGCTTTTTAAAAAAAAGAAAATCTATTTTGCAGTCGCCGGGCGCATCATTTTATTTCCAACTGCGGTTGCGGCACAAATATGGCCATTATATATGGTGCGAAGGTACTGTCACCAATTTGCTTCACGAACCCGGTATTCACGCAATAGTAACTAATTCCAGGGATATTTCTGAAAGGGTGTTTGCATCTGAAAAACTTTCGAAAAGCGAATCAAGATTAAAAAAGGCACAGACTATAGCCCACGTTGGCAATTGGGAAGTTGATTTAATTAACAAAACAACTTTTTGGTCTGATGAACTCTATAATATGTTAGGTATAACTAAACATACAGTTGAGCCGTCCTACGAATTAGCTTTGTCGTTTGTCCATCCGGACGATTTGGATTTTGTAAAAAAATCAATTGGGGACAGTTTTAAAACGCGTCGGGGTACAGAAATTGACTTCAGGTTTATAGACAAGGGCGGCCGGATAAGACATGGGCATGGCGAATCAAAATTCAAGCTTGATGAAGCAGGAAACCCTGTGATGCACTTTGGGATCATACAGGATATTACGGAAAGTGTGCTTGCATCTGAAAAACTTTCAAAAAGCGAATCAAGATTAAAAGAGGCACAGGCTATAGCCCACGTTGGCAGTTGGGAAGTTAATTTGATTACTAATACAGATGTTTGGTCTGATGAACTGTACAACATATTCGGTATAACTAAAAATGAAATAGAACCTTCCAGGGAATTGTTTTTGTCTTTTGTTCACCCGGATGATGCGAGTTTTGCAAAAAAGTTACTTGAAGAAGGTTTTAAAACACTACAGGGCGCCGATTTTGAATTCAGGTTCATAGACAAGCGTGGCCAGATAAGATATGGGCATTGTGAATCAAGATTACGCATTAATGAAGAAGGAAAACCCGTCACCCACTTTGGGATCGTACAGGATATTACTGAAAGTGTGCTTGCATCAGAAAATCTTTTGAATAGCGAATCAATATTAAAAGAAGCACAGGCTATAGCCCGCGTTGGCAGTTGGGAACATGATTTGAGGAAAAAAGTAAGTATTTGGTCTGACGGACTTTACAACATATTCGATATAACTAAAAACGAAGTTGAACCTTCCAGGGAATTATTTTTGTCTCTTGTCCACCCGGATGATGTGAGTTTTGTAAAAAAGTCATTCGAACAAGGGGAGAAAGCACTTAGGGATGTTGATATTGAATTCAGGTTCATCGACAAGGGTAGCGGGATCAGATATGTGCATTTTGAATCGCGACTAAAATTTGACGCTGCGGGAAACGCTGTCAGGCGCGTTGGCATTATGCAGGATATTACGGAACGCAGGCTGTTCGAATTGGAACGTATAAGTGTGTTAAATGACCTGATAAAAAGGAATTCAGAGCTGGAACAATTCGCATATATTATTTCTCATAACCTGCGTGCGCCTGTGGCTAATATTATTGGCGCATCAAGCGTGTTGAATGATCCGGATTTAAGCGCCGAAGAAAAAGAAATACTAAACAAAGGGATCAATGTATCGGTTATGCGTCTTGACGATGTTGTAAAAGACCTTAACGATATTTTAGAGGTAAAAAAAGATATTAACACGAACAAGGAAATAGTCCGTTTTGCCGCATTGGTTGAAGATATAAAGTTTAGCATCGCGGATTTGATTAATCAACATCAAATAGAAATTAAGTGCGATTTTTCTAAAATCAATGAACTTTTTATTTTACGGACCTATTTGTACAGTATTTTTTATAATCTTATTTCAAACAGTATTAAATACCGCCGTCCCCTTGTCAAATCCTTGATTGAAATTAAGAGCCGCATGGTAAAAAATAAGCTGGAATTAATTTTTACGGATAACGGAACGGGCATTGACCTTAAAAAAAATGGCGGGGATATTTTCGGCCTTTATAAACGGTTTCATACTGATATAGAAGGAAAGGGTATGGGCTTATTTATGGTAAAGACACAGGTAGAAACACTTGGCGGGAAAATAAGTGTACAGAGCAAGGAAAATGAGGGGACTGAATTTAAAATCGAATTTGAGATATAAGGGGAGTTCACCTTTCAGCTTTTAGCTTTCACCTTTCACCTCAACAAAAAACCTATCTTTGCCCCATGGGCTTAACTTTTGAGGATTTTAAATTTAACCGGCAAATTTTAAATGCCATTGCCGATGCCGGTTATACCGATGCCACGCCTATACAGCAAAAAGCTATACCGCCAATTATGAACGGGCAGGATGTGATGGGCATAGCGCAAACAGGTACAGGTAAAACGGCCGCTTATGTTTTACCAATCCTTATGAAGCTAAAATACGCACAGGGCGATTATGCCCGTGCGCTCATTATTTCGCCAACGCGCGAACTGGCGATGCAGATTGAAGAAAATGTGAAAACCTTTGCCGCCAATACCGACCTGCGCGTTGTGGTACTGTATGGCGGGCTTGGCCCTAAAACCCAAATTGAGCAATTAAATAAAGGCGCAGATATTATTGTTGCCACGCCCGGCCGCTTTATGGATTTATACCTTGCAGGGCATATTGTTACAAAAACATTGCAGGTTTTGGTTTTGGATGAAGCCGATAAAATGATGGACATGGGCTTTATGCCCCAGATAAACCGCATTTTGGAGGTGGTGCCGGTAAAACGGCAAAACCTGCTTTTTTCGGCTACCATGTCTGATAAGATCCACGAGCTTTCTAACAACTTCCTGGAGTTCCCGACCATTATCGAGGTAACGCCGCAGGCCACGCCGGCGCAAACTGTTGATCAGCAATTATATCATGTGCCAAATGTTAAAACAAAGATAAACCTGTTAAAAAATCTGCTGGAAAAGGAAGATGACATTAAAAAACTGATGATCTTTTGTAAAACCCGTACAGCAGCTGAGGATGTATATAAATTTCTACTTCGCAAATTTGGCGAAAAGGAAGTAAAGGTTTTACATGCCAACAAGGGGCAAAACACCCGCATTAATGCCATTAACGCGTTTAAGAACGATGAGGTAAAAATTTTGGTGGCCACTGATGTAGCCTCGCGCGGTATTGATGTCAGCGATGTTAGCCATGTAATTAATTTTGATGTGCCGGTGGTGATTGAAGATTATGTGCACCGCATTGGCCGTACCGGGCGCGCTTACCAATTGGGTGTGGCTATTACCTTTTGTAACCCTGCGGAAGAATATTATACCAGGAAAATTGAAAAATTAATAAGGCAAACTATCCCGGTAAGGGATATTCCGGCTCCCGTATTTATTGAAGCTACCCCGTACGAAGAAAAACAGGACCAGGATAGGGAGATAGATATGCAAAAGCGCCGCGAAGACCCTGATTTTAAAGGGGCCTTTCACGAAAAGAAGACTTTGAACCAACGAAAAAAGTTTGATAACGCTAAATCAAAAACGTCCGTTAAGCCAAAAGAAAAAAGAACGAAATCGCCAAAATCATACAGGAAAAAACATTAGGGGACTATGAAGCTGAGAATTACACCGCTAAATTTTGCAAGCGCATTTTTTTTGTTCATCGCCGTTTACAGTTGGATATATGGCATAAAAATTTCCGGCCATCAGTTTAAAAATATGAGCGCCCCGATAGGCTGGCTATTTTTACTGTTTGCAGTTGTAGTGTCATTTATGGATATAATGTTCCGTAATTTTTTCGTCGGAGCCAAAAAAATATGGATTGTAGAGTTAAGCTTTATAACTTTGGCGGCTATTATATTTTTACTTCTCAGATAAATTTGATGAAAACAGCGGAAATTAAACTTACCATAAACCTTGATGACAAAAATGTACCCGAAAACATTCTTTGGGAATCGACAGATGCAAAAAATAAAGAAGCGCTGCCGGTAAAATCAATCATGCTTGCCCTTTGGGACCAGAATTATAAAAATACCCTGCGGATAGACTTGTGGACAAAAGATATGCCTGTTGACGAAATGAAGCAGTTTTTTTATGAAACTCTGCAAACCATGGGCGATAGCTTTTTACGCGCCACAGGTGAAACCAATATTGTAGAGGACCTGCGCGATTACTGTGCCCACTTTGCTGATAAAATGGGAATAAGCCCTAAATAAAATGCGCCTTAGCACCCTACTGTCTTTCTTCGGCTTTGTAATCCTGATTGCAGGCACCTATTGCCCTATCATTAAACCGATTTTCGGTAGCTGGGATGTTTACGATGGGAACAAAGCTTACGGTATTGTAATATTATTGGTGGCGGTTGTTGGTATAGCCGGAACAGTTTTTAACCAACAAAAAATTATAAGGCTTACCGCATGGTTGTCATTTGCTTTAGTAATTCTTTTTTATTTTCTGGCTGTTTTAAAAGTACGCATGTCGTTTAATTTTATCCCGTTGCATTTTGTCGCAAAATATCTCACCTCCAAATTGAAATTTCAATGGGGCTGGTATTTATTATTCGGTGGGCCTTTGCTGGCACTGGCAGGTTTTTTATTTAAGAAACAGAGAAGTTTTAAGTAATCCTACTGTTTAATTTCGCCAAATACAGTACTGGTATTTTTTTTTAATAATTGCTTTTCCTACAAACAAAAGCAATTATTAATTGTTTTGAACCGATATACTTAAATATCCATTCAACCCCATATAATGCTTAAATTTTCCTTTCGACAAGTGCTAACAGGGTTCATTGTATCATTACTGTTGGTTTTCACTGTTTTTTACTTTTCATACACCAGCATCAATAATTTACAGGAAAATGAAAAAGCTGTAGCCCGCACACTTGCCGTAATTAAAACCTCTATCGTAGTCCAGGCATTGCTGCTTGATTGTGAAACAGGTCAGCAGGGGTATATTGCAACCGGGAAATACAAATTCCTTGAGCCTTATAACAGGTCAATTTCATTAATACCTGCTTCGCTGACAGATTTGAAGGCGCTTATAAGGGATAACCCTGTTCAGTTGCAAAATTTAGATTCGCTTACTTTTTTTGCCGATTTAAAATCGCGCGATGTTGAGTCAATTGTTAAAATTGCCCGTGTAAAAGGGTTTGACACGGCCCGTAAAGTTTTAAGCGGCTCGGCGGGGATATACGAT
>DATCES010000202.1:0-6592 GCA_036509935.1 Mucilaginibacter sp. | reverse complement strand
TGACATACGCTTAAATAATGGCGGTTATTTATCAACCGGCATTCCGGCGGGCCATAACACTATTTTATTGGTTGTAAATGGTGAAATTACGGTCAACGGCGGAAAAGCGGATCAGCATAACCTGGTTTTGTTTAAAAACCAGGGTGACGAAATAAATATCAGCGCTGATAAAGATAGCGTTGTGCTACTATTGAGCGGCGAGCCTATCAATGAGCCTATCGCCCAATACGGTCCGTTTGTGATGAATACCCAAAGGGAATTGCAGGAGGCTTTCCACGAATTTCAATCGGGTAAATTCGGTGTGCTGGAATAAATATTTTACTTTAAAAACAGCTTCATTGTTATACCCGTTGCCTATTCCCTTCGAAATAATTTTAAAACTGCATATCCCATGCTCATTGTTATGCAAACCGGGCAAATACCAAACCGAAAAAAAATAAGCAAAACTCTTTTGTAAGATGGTAAATTTGGCGGGATAACAGGGCAGGTTTTCCGATCGCCGTCAGGCTCTTTAATTCCCCAAATGTTCATAATCGTATAATTCAGGATTTCAAATATTTTTCAATTTCCTTTTTCAAGTCTTCATTATCTATCGCAATTGAAGTTTGCCCAAGCTTTTTATGGGTTTTTGCGTCCACAAAAATCACTACACCGGTTTCTTTTACACCTTTTACAGCATAATAAACTCCTGCGGATGTTAATTCCTTTTTAGCTGCCGCCTTTGATTGATCATCGGTAAGGTCATTCATTAAAATGGCAAGGCCATGCTGCGTGTAAGGCATCATTACCATCCCGGCATTTTGACCATGCGCTTTACATACCGGGCACCAGCTTGCTTTGTTTACTACGGCAATAATTTTCGCCTTACCCATATCCTGCATTGGCATTTGTGCGAAAGTTTTTACGTTGGAGAAGAGCATTACGAATAACGCCATTGTTGTTGCTTTTTTCATTTTATTTAATTTAATTGTTAACTGGTACTTTATATTAATTTTGCCAATCAATCACCCTCAAATAAAAAATAAATTCAATCCATACCCGGGGAATACTATTAAATTTTTTCACGAATTTGTTCGCTCAGCCTCTTTTTTTACTTGCTGCACGCATTTATATTTTTGGTTATCGGCTGTGTGCTTGTTCTTCCATCCCATTTTTACCATTAAACTTTGCATAGGTTCCTGATAAAAGAAAAGGGCATTTAAAATACGCCGGCAGTTTTCGGTGATCCTGGCCATCCATTTTTGTAATTTATCTTCTTTTGATGTTTCAGGTTTCAACTCAAAAATCAATTCATCCTCTGCAACAAAATAATTATCAATAATATCTTTATTGCCATTTATCAGTTTTACACGGCCCAACCGCTTTAGCCACAAATTGCGCGATACCGAAAACAAATATGTTTTTAACGATGAGGTTAACTTAAAAGATGGATCGTTTATCTTTTGAAACAGAACGATTATGCTTTCCTGGAAAACATCTTCCGCATCGGCCTTGCTGCCGCTATTTTTACCTATAAAACTTTTTACCATCGGAAAATAGAATTTATAAAGCAGGGAGAAGGCAAGCTCATCCTTATTTTGGAGTTTTTCTAAAAGTTCTGTCTCGGTGAGGTTTTTCATAAGGTCATAAATTTATACATTTTGTTAATACCCTTTTCCGACATTTATCACCCGGGGTTTCAATAAAAATTTTCTCCTTGTTTTATCCTTTTATACTATGCTTTAATCATATAAGCACCATGAAAAAATATTGCAAATTAATTGCCCGTTTACTTTATTGATTATTTTTCCGTATCTTCAAAGTTTAAAACCCTTAATTGATGAAACCCGATTACATTTTCTGGCTCGCTCTGGCAGCCTACGCATTACATATTGTGGAAGAATATACCTACGACTGGAAAACCTGGGCGCAGAAAATAATGAAACTCGAAGTGGATTGGAACAGCTTTTATGTAACAAATGTGGCTATGCTGTTTTTTGGCGTAGCCTGCGCGGAAGTTGGCTGGTCGCACCCAACCTTTAGCCTTGTGTTTCCGGCATTAATGGTTGTGAATGCTTTATTTTTTCACATACTGCCCTATATCCGCTCAAAAAGAAAATTCTCACCCGGCCTTTTCACCGCCATATTCCTGTTCCTGCCAATAGGTTTAGGGAGTTTTAATATCGCTGTAAACCTTAACGTACTTACCAAATCAATTGTACTTGCAACCTTGTTTGGTGCGTTTTTGGCGGCCTACCCTATTTTTCTGCTCAAAACAAAAAACCTCGGTTTTTTTAAGCCATAAGGGTTTTTTACTTTTTCTTTGATGCAACGTCTTATGGGCATTGGCGCATAAAGAGCCATTGTTTAAGCGCCTTTGCCATTGTTTTAAATGATATTAACAAAAGCAAGGGCATTAATTAACCCAACGTTCATTAATAAAATTTCACATATTTAAAAATTTAGCTTTAATATCCTTTTCGCGATAACTGAAAGGTACACCTATAAAACCGCTAATCAACATGCGTGCAGCTTGTGTTGACTAAGCGCGCGGAATAATGTATTCCCGCTTCCGGCAAAACGATAATTCCTAATATTTTTAGCAATTGCGGTTGCTTATTGCAATAAAATACGCACATTTGCACATCTGCATATTCGCACATCAAAACATTGGCTAAAACAAGGTTCGCATATTTCTGCCAGAGCTGTGGCTACGAGTCGGCAAAATGGCTGGGCAAATGCCCGTCATGTTCACAATGGAATACTTTTGTGGAAGAAGTTATTGAAAAGGACAACAAATCAATACCAACCTGGAAGAGCGGTTCAACAACCCTGCAACGTGCCAATAAGCCGGTACAGGTTGCCGATATTACGTTTAATGAAGAAGACCGTTTGCTTACGCCGGACAATGAGTTTAACCGTGTTTTGGGCGGCGGCATTGTAGCAGGTTCATTGGTGCTGATTGGCGGAGAGCCAGGCATAGGGAAATCAACCCTTATGCTGCAACTGGCTTTAAACATGCCTAAAATAAGGGTACTCTATGTATCGGGCGAAGAAAGCGAACGGCAGATAAAGATGAGGGCGGAACGACTGGCGGAAGTGGGCAGCAAGCAGTTGGCAGTCGGCGGTAGTCATTTAGCATCGGGATTAAATAAATCCGAAATAGGGAAGGGTTGCTATATCCTTACTGAAACCTCCACCCAGAATATATTTAAGCAGATAGAAGAACTGGAACCTGACCTCGTGGTGATTGATTCCATACAAACTTTATATTCGGCGCATATAGAGTCAACGCCGGGCAGTGTTTCGCAAGTGCGGGAATGTACTGCGGAGTTGCTGCGTTTTGCAAAAGAAAGCTCGACTCCTGTATTTCTGATCGGCCATATCACCAAAGACGGCATGATAGCCGGGCCGAAAATACTGGAGCACATGGTAGATACCGTGTTGCAGTTTGAGGGCGACAGGCACCATGTTTACCGCATTTTGCGTACCGTGAAAAACCGTTTTGGCCCGGCATCAGAACTCGGCATTTATGAAATGCTGGGCGAAGGCTTGCGGGAGGTATCCAACCCATCGGAAATATTGCTTTCGCAACGCGATGAACAGTTAAGCGGCATCACTGTTTCTACTACACTTGAAGGTATGCGCCCAATGATGATAGAAACGCAGGCACTTGTAAGCCCCTCGCCTTACGGCACACCGCAACGGACAGCCACCGGCTTTGATACCCGCCGAATGAGTATGCTGCTGGCTGTTTTGGAAAAACGCTGCGGCTTTAACTTAGGGGCTAAAGATGTTTTTGTAAATATTACCGGCGGCATAAGGGTTGAGGACCCTGCAATTGACCTCGGGCTCGCCGCCGCGATTATATCCTCACATGAAGATATCCCCGTTCCTTTTAAAACGTGTTTTGCAGGTGAAATAGGGTTATCCGGCGAAATCCGCGCCGTGAACCGGGTTGAACAGCGCATTGCCGAGGCGCAAAAACTGGGCTTCGAACAAATATTTATATCTAAATACAACCTTCCTTCAGGGGGCCACGACAAAAAAGGTATTGACCTATCGCGTTACAAAATAGATATAAAAATAGTAAGCCGGATTGAAGAGGTTTTTGGATTGCTTTTTGGGTGAGGCTTGGGTTATAAAACCAATGCAGCGCATACAGGGACACCAAGTGTTCATAAAGTACATTTGGGAACACTTTAGTTTGGTTCCCATTTGCGTTCAAATACTTTTGGGACAGCTTCATCTCAATCAAAATCTAAATTAAATTTATTTTTCAGATCAACCAGGGCGGGGTTTTTTGCGGCCATGTGCTGGAATTTTTCTGCCGTCGTGTAAGGGCGTTTTACTACGGCTTTTTCGTCAACGCGCACGCTAACTTCTATATCGAAATTCCTTAAACCGGTGCGCAAATAATTAAGCAGGTTTGGGCGTTCATCCCTGAAATAATTTTCCTGTACCTTATTTTCAACGATAACTTCATAATTATTTGGCGTGATAATTTTAGGGGGGCTTGAAATAAAAATGGTGAGCGCGTTCTTTTTACCGTCAGCTTTTAGCATTGCTGCAAAATCGCCCCAGCATTTCGAAAACTGATCAGGTGTAAAGCTGTCCTTAGCATCCCCTTTTATATAGGGGTCTTCTTCTTCCAATAACGCTTCCTTGGTTTTACTGACATCTTTTAATGAAGGTATTTTTACCAATGTTGAGGAAGCGTGGGAATTCGGGATGAATACCTTTGGCTTTTCGGCAATTACTTCCACCGCAACATCTGCCGGGCGTTTATCATTCAGATGCGTTTTTGAGGTTTGGTAATGCACCTGCGGATCATTGGCCACACTCAGTTCGCCGACTGTTTTATGCCCCTTTTCCGTTCCTAAGCCTGCGGGATCAGGTTTTTTTTTTAATTCCCCGCCGGTAGCGGGAATTGATGAAAGCGGTGTGGATGACAGGTTAAAGACCGATTGTAAATTGCACATTTTAAGCAGTGCGAGTTCAACCTGTAAACGCTGGTTTTTACTTAGCTTATAACTCAAATCGCATTGATTGGCGATATTAAGCGCCGAAAGTAAAAAAGAAACACTTGAAGCCTGCGACTGCTGCAAGTACTTGGTTTTTATCCCCTCGCTTACTTCCAGTAATTTTAAGGTCGATTGGTCCTTGCATACCAGCAAGTTGCGGAAATGTTCGGAGATGCCTGCGATAAAGTGCGCCCCGTCAAAACCACGGGCCAGTATTTCATCAAAAAGTAATAATGTGTTGGCATTATCCTCGGTCAGCAAACTATCCGTGATGTTAAAATAATAGTCATAATCGAGTATGTTCAGGTTATCAATTACGGACCGGTAGGTAACATTGCCACCCGAAAAACTGACGATTTGGTCGAACATCGATAGTGCATCGCGCAAACCGCCATCTGCTTTTTGTGCAATGATGTGCAGGCCGTCGGGTTCGTAGCCGATGTTTTCCTTTTCGGCGATGGATGCCAGGTGCGTGGCCATATCTTCCACCCTGATGCGGTTAAAATCAAATATCTGGCAGCGGGACAGGATGGTGGGCAGTATTTTATGTTTTTCGGTAGTAGCCAATATAAAGATGGCATAATGCGGCGGCTCTTCCAGCGTTTTTAAAAACGCGTTAAAAGCTGCCTGCGACAGCATGTGCACTTCGTCAATAATATAAATTTTATAACGCACCGCCTGGGGCGGTATGCGCACCTGCTCAATCAGGCTGCGGATATCGTCAACCGAGTTATTGGAGGCTGCATCCAGCTCGTGGACATTAAATGAGTTACCTGTTTGAAACGACCTGCACGAAGAACAAACCCCGCAAGCCTCGCCGTTTGGCTTTAGATTTTCGCAATTGATGGTTTTGGCAAGGATACGCGCACAGGTTGTTTTACCCACGCCACGCGGGCCGCAGAACAAAAACGCTTGCGCCAACTGGTTGTTCTTTATGGCGTTTTTTAGCGTATTGGTGATATGCTGCTGACCTACAACGCTTTCAAATGTAGCCGGACGGTATTTGCGTGCCGAAACAATAAAATTATCCACAGCCACTAAGGTAATAACAAAATGCCTTAGTTAAAAGTGATGTGGGTAATTAGCTTATAACTTTAACTGCTATAAAAAATCCGGATTAAATATCATCATCCGGCAAATGGTCATCATCATCGGGTTCCAATATATTATTGTCCCGTTCAATTTCGTGCAGGTCGTCCTCGTCTTCAATCATATCTTCAAAATCCTCATCGTCTATATCCGACCAGTCGCCATCGCCGTCATCTGGATCGTCGTCTTCGCCAGGGGCCAACAAGATTATTGTTTCAATCCCTCGTTTTGGTAAGGCTTTGTTTTCGGTAAGCTGCATTTTATTTAGTGTTAAACGCGAAATTATTGGAGAAAATCAGGCTTACGAAGTTTGAAAACTTTGTAAACCTGTTAATCTATTACTGCAAAAAATCCATATCTTGTTTTGTCAGCTTTATATCAGCCGCTTTCAAATTTTCTTCAAAATGTTTCAGTGACGATGTTCCTGGTATCGGCAAAATCCAGGGTGCGCGGTGGAGCAGCCAGGCTATGTTTGCCTGCACTTCGGATATGCCATATTT
>DATCES010000201.1:0-4149 GCA_036509935.1 Mucilaginibacter sp. | reverse complement strand
TATCAAGAATGAACAGGTAACCATAATGCAGGCAACGCCTTATACCTGGCGGATACTGCTTGAAGCTGGCTGGGATAATTCAGCGCCCCTAAAAGTGATTTGCGGCGGTGAGGCTTTACCGCAGGAGCTTTCGCAAAAGCTTTTAACCCATGCCACGTCCTTATGGAATGTATATGGCCCCACAGAAACCACTATATGGTCAACTGTAAAGCAGTTAACAGCAGCAGATAAAGTAATTTCTATCGGCAATCCAATTAATAATACTTCGATATACATTTTAGATAATTTTTTAAAACCCTTAGCTCCCGGTATTGCCGGGGAAATTTATATTGGGGGTGAAGGCGTAGCAAAAGGCTATTTAAACCGCCCTGAATTAACCGCGGAAAAGTTTATAGATGATCCTTTTACCAAACAACCCGGCGATAAAATGTATCGCACCGGCGACCTGGGGAAGTTTATGCCAAACGGCGAAATTGAATGTCTCGGCCGTTTGGATGCGCAGGTGAAAATAAGGGGCTATCGTATTGAAACGGGGGAAATCGAATATCAATTAGCGCAGGTACCTGGTATTAAAGAAGCCGTGGTAATTGCCAGGGCAGATAAGTTTGGGGTTGATAAGTTAGTTGCCTTTGCAGTTGTTGATTATATTGGGGACGCAGCAAATACAGCCACCCTGGTACAAAACTGGAAAGACGTATTAAAAAATTCGCTCCCCGATTATATGGTGCCCGATAACTTTATAATTGTACCGGCAATGCCTTTAACGCCAAACGGAAAAGTTGATAAAAAGGCGTTGGCAAAACATGGGGGGACTTCAACGGTAGCGCCTGATGTATATATTGCACCCCGGACAGATATTGAAAAACTTGTTGCAGATATCTGGACAGAATTTTTAGGGGTTGAAAAAATCGGCGTTCATGATAACTTTTTTGAATTAGGCGGCCACTCGCTCGTTGCAGTACAGGTAATGACTAAGATAGAGAAAGAAACCGGTAAACGGTTACCGCTTGCTTCATTATTTGAATCATCAACAGTTGAAAAACTGGCACAGTTACTTAAGCTTGACGGAAAGTCGATAACCTGGGATTCCCTTGTGCCGATAAAACCCACAGGGAATAAAATGCCGCTTTACATGGTTCACGGGGCCGGGTTAAATGTACTTTTATTTAATACGCTGGCGATGGGCATGTCGGCAGATCAGCCCATATACGGATTGCAGGCCAAAGGCCTGAACGGTATTGATGAACCATTGGGTAAAATTGAAGATATTGCTGCTCATTACATTGCATCTATAATGGCGCAAAATCCCGATGGCCCTTATGCGCTTGCCGGTTATTCGTTTGGCGGGATAATTGCTTTTGAAATGGCCCGGCAACTGGAAGCATTGGGCAAAGAAGTTAAAATGCTTGCCATGTTTGATACCTATGCGTACCGCTCAACTTATTATGACCCGACAATACTTAAATTATACAAAAAGGGAAAGTATTTTATTAGAGGCGTAGTGTACGCATTAAAATTTACCAATGGCTTTAAATATACAATTGTTGAAAAGGGCACAAATATTAAACGCAGGATCACCAGAGCGTACTGGAAGGTACGGTATGGCAAAAATCAGACGCGCGCAGGGATTTTCGGCTATTCGAACAAAGTAGATGAAATGAACGAACACGCTCAAAAATATTACCAGTTAAAGCCATATGATATTGCTGTGGAGGTGTTCAGGGCCGAGAACCGTACTTTTTATTTGGATGACGCGGAATCGCTTGGATGGAAACCTTACGCACTAAAGGGGGTCAATATCCATAATATTCCAGGGGAGCATAACACAATATTCAAGGCCCCGAATGACAAAATTTTTGCCGATATATTGCAAAAATGCCTCGATGAAGCAGCAAATTAGTAAATTGCGCTGATTAAAGTCGAAAGGCTTAAGCCAAAAGTCCTGAGTCACAAGGTTCATTTTTTTTTTGTTAAGCTTCCGACTTTCTACTTCCGACTTAAGATTAATGACTTAAACATGTCCCTCATTAAAATCTGCAACCTGTATTTAAATGATATAACCTGGGTTAATGCTTCTGCCTGTACCTTTAGTGTGAATGATACAGTGGATGTATGGCGGATTAACGTCAGTTCCAACCTATCAAACATTAATACTTTCTTAGCTATAATGCAGCCTGATGAAATTACAAGGGCTGACCGGTATTTTCATGCCAGGGACAAAAACAGGTTTATTATTAGCCGGGGGGCACTGCGAAATATTTTAGGAAAATATTTAAACGTGGAACTTTGTACTATTGAGTTTGAAATTGGAATTAATAAAAAACCTTATATCAAAAGCACCGCTAATAATAATATTTATTATAATATTTCCCATTCGGGTGATTGGATATTACTTGCAATTTCAAATTCAGAAATTGGGGCAGATACCGAGCTGGTGAATAATACTTATAGTTTTAACGATATATTACCAGGTAACTTTAGTACAAACGAGATTGATTACATAAATAAAACCACATCCATTGAACGCTTTTTTATGCTTTGGACCCGCAAGGAGGCATTAACCAAAGCAACAGGAAAGGGCCTGGATGGCGATCTTAAACTAATACCCTGTTTGGACGGGGCCCACATTACGCAAAGCAGCGCCATCTCATCAACTGATGACTGGCTGATAAGCACATTTAAATTATCCGAAAATTATTTTGCCAGTGTTGCAAGCGGGCCCAAAGCCGGCAAAATCAGATTTTTGGATATTTACTTTTAAATAATATTTTATAATTGGAATTTACTATTTTTAAACAAAAAAAAGAAAGGGGGAATTACAGTATCTGAAAATTTCAAATGTTATTGTATTATGAGGTAAACTAATGGTTAAATGTTAGTTTTTACAACCTTTCCTGAAAAATTACGTATTCAGGTGAAACTCATAATACGATACCAAATTAACAGATCATGAAAAAAAGAATATTAATTGTTGACGATGACCTAAGCATTTTAAAGCTCCTGAATTTCATTCTGGCAAAAGATTATGAAATAGTTGTTAAAAATAACGGCATGGATGCTTTTTCATGGCTTGAAGACGGCAATATCCCTGAATTGATTATATCCGACCTTCAAATGCCTTATTTTGACGGGCAATCATTCATTAAGAATATTAAAATCAGCGGTCTTTTTCGCGATATACCTATAATTATGCTTTCAGCAGCATATGATTTAGATGAACAGGTGAGCAAAATGCCGTTTCAAGTTGACGCATATATGCCAAAACCGTTTAATCCAACGTCATTAAAATCAGCTATAAATCAAGTATTGACCATATATGATGTCTCCGATTGCCAATGAATGGAATGAAAATGTAGCCTCGCACACCAAGATTGCGTATGCCGGATCACAATTAAAAGATTTAGTAGCAACTGAACTCAATGTCTATTTTCAAATAACTTTTAATGATACGCTGGTACAACTCGAAGAATACCTCGGCCACCAATCGATATTAACAATCCCCGAAATTCTTTTGTTAGAAGTTGATGAAGATGAAAATTGCTTTTCACTCATAGAACGGTTAAAAAAGAATTTTTTATATAACGGGGTAATCATTGTACTTATTTCACTTTCAAACGACAAGCGATTAAAATTAAATGCCATGCAACTAAAAGTGCATGACTTTTATATTTATCCTTTTTCAATGTCGGACCTGCGCGAGCGTTTAAATTTCCTGGTAAAATTCAAGTTAATAAGGCCTAAATTAATTGATATTACACAGGAAGTTGATATAAAATACAGTATCCCATTCAGTAAACGGTTGATAGATATGCTTTTTTCGGGAATCATGGTTTTAATGCTTTCGCCGGTGATGCTGGCTATAGTTATTGCTATAAAATTAAATTCAAAAGGCCCGGTTATTTACAAAAGCAAACGCGTTGGGACAGGTTATAAAGTATTTGATTTTTATAAATTCAGGTCTATGCGCACTGATGCCGATAAATTACTTATGGAGTTATCAACACAAAATCAATACGCAAATGAGGATGGGGGCACAAAGGCCGCTTTTGTTAAAATTAAAGACGATCCCCGGATTACTAAACTCGGTAAATTTTTACGAAATTCGAGCTTGGATGAGCTCCCGCAATTATTCAATATTTTGTTAGGGGA
>DATCES010000200.1:0-4718 GCA_036509935.1 Mucilaginibacter sp. | reverse complement strand
AAGAAGAGTTTCATTACCAACTGGTAAAAGACCTTGACAATACCCAAAAAGTGCGTGTTTTATTGGCACAGGCGCTTTTTGGCAACCCTGATATATTGCTGCTTGATGAGCCTACCAACGACCTTGACATACATACCGTAACCTGGCTCGAAGATTTTTTAGCATCGTACGAGGCAATAGTGCTGGTAGTATCCCACGACAGGCACTTCCTGGATACGGTTTGCACCCATGTGGTAGATATTGATTTTGCTAAAATGACCATTTATACCGGTAACTATACGTTTTGGTACGAATCGAGCCAACTGGCTTTAAAACAACGGTCGGACCAGAATAAAAAGACGGAAGACCGCGTTAAGGAGCTACAGGAATTTATCCGCCGTTTCAGCGCAAATGCCTCCAAATCAAAACAGGCTACAAGCCGTAAAAAGGCTTTGGAAAAAATTAATATTGACGAGATACAACCATCCAACCGTAAATATCCGGGCATTATATTCAATAACCAGGGCCGCGAAGCAGGCGACCAGGTATTGCAAATTGAAAACCTCAGCAAATCATTAAACGGGGAACTTTTATTCGCCAATATCCGCCTGATGGTGAACAAAGGCGATAAAATTGCCATCCTGTCGCAAAATAGTTTAGCTACTACGGCGTTTTATAATGTTTTAACAGGGCGCGACAAGGATTATAAAGGCGAATTTAAATGGGGCGTAACCATAAACCCTGCCGACATACCTATTGATAATGCCGGATATTTTAAAGGAAAAGATGATAACCTGATCGACTGGCTGCGCGAATACTCCACCGGCGATAAGGACGACCAGTTTATACGCAGCTTTTTGGGCCGTATGCTGTTCAGCGGCGAAGAAGTATTGAAGAAAAGCAATGTACTGTCGGGCGGCGAAAAAATGCGCTGCATGTTCAGCCGCATGATGCTGCAATCGGCAAACCTGCTGCTATTTGATGAGCCAACCAACCACCTCGACCTGGAATCCATCACCGCCCTCAACAATGGCATGAAAGATTTCCGCGGCACCATCCTGTTCACCTCGCGCGACCATGAACTGGTACAAACCGTAGCCAACCGCATCATAGAAATTACCCCTGGCGGCACCATTGATAAGCTGATGACCTACGATGAATACATTAACAGCGATGCGGTGCAGAAACAAAGGGAAGAACTGTACGCTTTGGTGTAGGTGAAAGGCAGAAGCATCTTTCTGACTTTCGGACTTTTCCGACTTTCGGACTTATTTTTTGAAAAAAAATCCGTTTATTTGCAGCCCGGTAAAAAACAATATGACTTGGTAGCTCAGCCGGTAGAGCAACTGACTCTTAATCAGTGGGTCGAGAGTTCGAGCCTCTCCCAGGTCACAAAAGCCTTTCAGCGTTGCTGGAGGGCTTTTTGTGTGAGTGTAGACGTAGTCTACAGGCATAATTTATTCGTAGTTGAAAACTACGAACAGCGGGTAAACCGGAAAAATAATTAATTGGCTTTTCAGTTAGTAAAAAGTATCTTTAAAAAAAGATTACCTAAATGCCAACAGATCATCATAAAGGCGATAAGTCCGATGCCTCTAAATATTCTATTTTTGACGGACAGACTAATATCTCTGATCTCAAGCCCAGCTATACCGGTGAAAAAAAGAAAAGACGAAATTCCGGCGCTAATAACGAAACAGGAACCGATAAACCAAACATTGTCGAAATAGTTTCCATTCCCAAAATTGATAACTCCGAACTTATTGAGGCAAACCGGATAGCAAAAAAGGCTAATAATATATCCGTTTGGTCTGCAATTGTAAGTGGATTGCTGTTTATTATTACTGTTGTTTTGGCTCTTGTTGCTATTAGTCAATATCATTCCGCTCAAAGCGCGGCCACAATTGCGCAAAAAACATTTGAAGAAACAAGGGGATATGATTCCATTAATTTGTCTAACGCTCAAATACAATCTAAAAAAAACGATAGTGCTGAAAAAGAAAAGTTTAAAAGAGATACCGCAACCTCTAACTTGCAAAGAAAGTCGCTTAACACTCAAATAGCATCGATTAAAGAAACGCAAAAATATTTCGCAATATCCAATGAACCGTATTTGCAAATAAAAGAAGCAACAATAAGTAACCCTACGATTGGGTCTCATTATATGATTAAATTTACTATTGAAAACTTGGGAAACTATCCGGTTAAAATTATAAATATGACCAAGTATTCCGCAATAAGACCTGATAATCCAGGTATAAAAAATATTAAAATGATTAACGATGCCGATAATTTTGTAGGTAGATATATAATTAAAGATAACCCTCAGCAATTTATTCATGATGATTATAAGCACACAGTAACCATAGAAAATACCAAAATAATACAAGGGAGGGGCTATTATTGGAATGGGGGTGTTATTACATATGAGAATCTCATAAACCACAAAACAAAGATGTATACGTTTTTGATGAGAATTAAATTTGATGGTTGGAATAGCTTTATATATAATGATAACAGATATGTTAAATAAAATTATTTTCTTACTGGTGTAAATTTGTATATCATTGCCATTCATTTTTATTTTTATTCACTTATTTAAAAAACATTCTTTATATTTGTATTAACAGTACCCGCTAGCATACCATCAGAACTGCTAGTGGGTCATTTTTTTTATAGCCTTGTCAAATAAACCCTCAGTATCTATATCCGATCAAATTTTGTTACTCAAACAAAGAGGGATATTGTTTAAAAACGAAGCTAATGCAATAATTTTTCTGCAAAATGTAAGTTACTACCGTATAAAAGGATATTGGTGGGACATGCAGTCCGATTACCAAACACACATTTTTAAACCCAAAACATACTTTGAAGATATTGTAGATATATACAACTTTGATCGTGATTTTAGACTTATTTTATTTGATTCTATAGAACGAATTGAAATTGCATTGAGAACAAAAATGATCTATCACTTATCTATGGCTTACGGAGGTCTATGGTATTTAGACCCTGGTTTATTCGAAATAACCACCAGTACAATAAATGGCGTAACACAAACCATGCATTTACACACTATTGGAGAGTTAAAAAAGGAATTTAAGAGAAGTAAAGAAATATTTGTTTTAGATCACCACAAAAGATTCTTAAATAGCGATCCGGATGCATGGAAAATATTTGAGGTGGCATCTTTGGGGACACTTTCTAAGCTATACAAAAGTTTAAAACACCAACTTCCTGAAAAATCTGCAATTTGTAAAGAGATGGGTTTAAACATTCACAATGAACTATCCAGTTGGTTAGAAGCTATCGCTTATGTAAGAAATATCATAGCACATCACTCCAGATTATGGAGTAGAAATATGGTAAAACAACCAATTAAAACCTTAAACAAACCAATTGGTCAATGGTTTGTGCATCCCATTTCTCCTGTTCAGTGTAAAAAACCATTCTTGATTATTTCAACAATGGTTTATTTATGTAATCATATCAACGGGGGTAACGATCTAAAGGCGAAACTTATTACTCTTTTTAATAGTTCACCGAATATCCCTATTTATAAATTAGGTTTTTTAAACAATTGGGAAAACGAACCAATTTGGCAATAAAACCTTCGTCCCAATTTGTATATCGTTACCGAACTGCACAAGGCTTCCCGTGACTTTTACCTGTCCGGCCGTCCTAACCTATACGCTACCCCAAACCGGACGGACAAAACATCTGAACCCCCGGCTATCATTTCTTTTTAATCCTTTAAAATTAATTGCTGACAGTTCATTTTTAGCATAATATCGTATTGCCATACAGGTTAAATTGGTACTTTTGTCGGGCTTATCTTAAGGCCTTAATATCTGTCCGATGATCAAAACTATTTTTATTGCAAGTACCGAACCTCATAGCGGAAAATCAATCATCTCCATCGGCCTTGTTAATATGCTTCTGGGCAAAGCACAAAAAATTGGCTATTTTAAACCGATCATCAGTCAAACCCAGCCTCAAAAAAAGGACGATCATATTGATACTATTTTAAGCTATTTTGATTTGCCGATGGCGTATGAAGATACCTTTGCCTTTACCTGGGAAGATGCCATGCGGCAAATGGAAACCGAAAGCCAGGGCGAGATGCTGGATATTATTATCCGCAAGTATAAATACCTGGAGGGAAAATACGATTTTACTGTTATTGAAGGTACTGATTATGAGGGTGAGGGGACAGCTTTCGAATTTGAAATAAATGTGCAACTGGCCAAAAACCTGCGTGCGCCCGTTATTATTGTTATATCGGGCGAAGGGAAAACCACTTCCCAGGTTGTTAACAATACACTAACCGCCATACATAATTTTGATGCCCGCGAGTTACAGGTGCTGGCTGTGGTTGCCAATAAAATAAAACAGGAACATATAAAGGATTTAGGGGCCCTGTTGAAACAACAGCTTTCACCCGGGATACTGCTTGCAGTGATCCCGGAGGACAGGGGGCTGCAAAGCCCTACAATGAAAGAGGTATGCGAAAAACTTGGCGGCAAGGTATTATTTGGGAACGATCACCTGTCTAACCATGCAGACCACTTTGTGACCGGCGCCATGCAGGTACCTAATTTTTTAAATTACCTTACAGAAAATGTGCTCATCATTACCCCCGGCGACCGGGGCGATATCATCATCTGCGCCTTACAGGCCAATTTATCTATCAATTATCCAAAAGTCGCCGGGATCATACTTACGGCAGGGTATGAACC
>DATCES010000199.1:0-5408 GCA_036509935.1 Mucilaginibacter sp. | reverse complement strand
AAAAGAATTTAACTATATTCATAGTGATGACCTGGTTGCGCATGTTGCCCCATCAGAAGAGATATCGGTTAATCAAAAAATACCCTGGCTCAAACTGCTTGTTTACCCGCAAACCTGGGCCTTTTTTATGGGCAAGTTTTTAACCGATGGGGTATGGTGGTTCCTGCTTTTCTGGTTGCCTGATTACTTAAAGAAGCAATTTGGAATGACAGGTGAGCAGGTAATGTGGCCTACATTTATAGTTTATGGCATTGCTATTTTTGGCAGCACTTTTGGCGGCAGCATCCCGCTATTTTTGATCAACAAGGGGATGAGTGTATATAAGGCGAGGATGACAGCTATGCTGATTATTGCACTGTTCCCGGTACTGCTGCTGTTAACGCAATATTTTGGCAATAAAGCTATTTTTGGCGGTTACGCATCAATTCTGGCAATAACGGTTATTTGTATCGCCGCCGCTGCCCACCAGGCATGGTCGGCCAATTTGTTTACCACGGTATCAGATATGTTCCCGAAAAGGGCGGTGGGCTCTGTAACCGGAATAGGCGGCATGGCTGGTGGATTAGGGGGCGTTATGATACAACAGCTTGCCGGGCATTTAACCGACTATTATAAAGCAGCCCCCCATATTGCTTATTCTATTCTGTTTGCCGTTTGCGCGCTGGCATACATTATAGCATGGTTAGTAATAAAATGGCTTACATTTAGAAATACAGCAATCCCTCTTTAGATAAATATCAGCATGAAAACACCGGTTTGTACCAAACCCGGCAACCTGGAATACCATGCAGCCGAAAAATCTGTTTTAACAAAGGGGAACGCCAGAACCTATATCACGCACAGGGTAACATTTGACGAGGTAAAAAGGAATTTTGAAAGCTGGATTAAACCTGAAACAGGGGTAATTAAGGCGATGGTTTCGATGGATTAAAACGAGCTTTCCGAATAATTAACGCTTTTTAAAAAATCAAGCACCACCTTATTAAATACATCAGGGTGCTCCAAATTTGGTAAATGGCCTGCATCTTCAATAATTACCAGTTTACAATTCTGAAGGTTTGCCTTTAGTTCTTCCGCTTTGGCTACAGGGGTAAATTCATCCTCACGGCCAACAATTACGAGGGTTGGTATATTGATTTGAGGGAGCACGCTGGTTAAGTAATCTATCCTTTCGGCCCTGGCGCGTAAGGCTGTGGCAGCAGCTTTTGGTGATGTGGCCTTCATCATTTTAATAACATGCCCGGCTGCTTCAGGCATCGAAGTTACGTGGGCCGGTTTCATCATTTTATAGATCACTTCATCAGCGTAAGCACCCATTCCTTCAGTTTCTAAACCAATTGCTGTATCATAACGTTCCTGTTTAACCTCTGGGGTATCCAAACCTGCAAAAGTATCAGCAAATATTAATGTTTTTATTCTTTCGGGCGCCTGGCGGAATATTTCCATAATCACCTGGCCGCCCATTGATAATCCCGCTAAATGGAAACTATCAACATTCAACTGATCCATAAGGAGCAATATATCCGTGGCATAATCTTCAAATTTTGTAGCCCGCTCAGCAGGCAAGCTGCTTTTTCCGTAGCCTCTGAGATCAGGGCTTATAACCTTATATGAACCCGAAAAAGCTTTCACTTGAGGATACCATATAGTATGGTCAAAAGGGTGCCCGTGTATTAACACGAGGGGTGTTCCTTTTCCTTTAGTTTCGTAAGCTATTTCTACATGATTGACTTTTGCTTTGGTCATATTGGTATAGGTTTTTTTGATTTCTAAACTTTCCGTGGCGGCAAATCAAAGGCATGTGCATCATGTTCAAAATGTCCTTTGTGCGAGCCATCGCAAAATGGTTTATTGGCCGACCGGCCGCAACGGCAAATAGAAACTATAGCCCTTCCCTGCAATCCGTATGCGTTACCCTGTATATCTACTATTTCAAAGTCGCCTTCTACTTTTACTGACCCGTTGCTGTTTATTGTAAGTTTTGTTGTTGCCATGTTTTGTTTTTTGCGAAGATAATAATCCTTTGCTTATCTAAAACTTAAACATTTCACAAATATTGGTTATAACTTTATTATTGTTGTATGATCCAATATTATGGGGGACATTAAATATGGAATGGAAGTTTCTTAATTTTGAACCAAACTTTTAAATTGCAATTATCAAACAAAACATCCCAATGAATCCATCACAATCATTAAAAGGACAATCAGCATTAGTTACAGGTGCCGATAGCGGTATAGGCAAAGGCGTAGCATTAGCGCTTGCGGCGGCGGGCGCTAACGTAATCATCAACCATGTGGATGCCTACGAAAATGCAGAACAAACAGTTGACGAAATAACAGCGGCAGGCGGCGCGGCTTTTGCCATCCATGCCGATATCAGCAACGAAGCCGATGTACAGGCCATGTTTGCCGGAATGTACAAGCAATATGGCACTATTGATATATTGGTAAACAATGCAGGCCTTCAAAGGGATTCACATTTTGTTGATATGACATTGGAGCAATGGAACACTGTTATCGCCATCAACCTTACAGGTCAGTTTTTATGCTCCCGCGAGGCTGCAAAAGAATTTATACGGCGGGGAGTAGTTGCTGAACGGAGCAGGGCTGCCGGTAAAATAATTTGCATGAGCAGCGTACATGAAGTAATCCCATGGGCCGGGCATGTAAATTATGCAGCCAGTAAAGGAGGTATCAGCATGTTTATGAAAAGTATAGCCCAGGAACTTGCCCCGCATAAAATAAGGGTTGTTGCAATTGGCCCAGGCGCTATTCAGACGCCTATAAACACATCCGCATGGGATACGCCGGAAGCTTTGGCAAAATTATTGACCCTTATCCCGTATAACCGCATTGGCAAACCGGATGATATTGGTAAACTCGCCGCCTGGCTGGTATCAGATGAAGCAGATTATATTACAGGCACCACCATATTTATGGATGGCGGCATGACCTTGTACCCCGGGTTTGCAGATAACGGGTAACAGGCGGGTAGCCACAGTTCATGGCTTTCGCCGTTAATTTCACAACTTAGCTATTAAATTAAAGTTAACCCTACGTAAAAAAGCCGTTTCAGTTAAAAATAACGGCTTTTTTCGCTCTTTTTAGTTTAACATATTGTAAAAAATACACTAAGTATATTGTTGAATTTTTAATTTGGTATTAAAAAACTACAAAAATTATGAAATATTCATAAAAATGTATTTTATGTTTTTATATTGATAAATGAATCCTACTTTTGTTATGGATTTAAAATATATAAAAACTATGAAAAAGATATTTTTAACAATCGCAACCGCTGCTTTATTCAGCGTTACTGTATTTGCTGCCGATGGCGGTAAAAAGACAACTGGGGCTTCTGTAAATATTTCGTATGCTGTACAGCAAGAGTTTGCCACTGATTTTACAGATGCGGAAAATGTAGTATGGACCGTAACTAAAAATTGCCAAAAAGCAGATTTTACTGTCTATGGTGTAAAGAAAACAGCATTTTACAATTTTACCGGTGATTTTTTAGGTACCACCCAGGTCATAGGTTATAATGCCATTCCTGGTAAATCACAAAAACTGATTGCTGATATTTACAAAGACTATACTGCCGTTAATGTTATTGTTTACCAGGCTAATGAATCAATAAACAGCGATATTGCCCCTACATCCTACTTTGTTGATTTGAAAAGCAGTGCCCATGAAGTTTTAGTAAGGGTTACTGAAACCGGTGGTATTGTTTTTTTCAAACAGGTACAATAATTCCAAACAACATTCAATTAAATGCAGCCCTTAGTTTTTGCACAGAGGACTTTTTTATGGAAAATTCGCATTTATATATAATCCCCATGTAATTAGTAGGACAAATCTCAGCTATTGCTTGATTTTTCCAACAATCGGGTTACCTTAGTATTTTATTTACCGATTAAATTTTAAATACCATGAGTTTACGATTAGGGGATATTGCTCCAAACTTCAAAGCAAAAACATCTGAAGGTGAAATTGACTTTTATGAATACCTTGGCAATAGCTGGGGGGTATTATTTTCGCACCCGGCCGATTATACGCCGGTATGTACCACTGAATTAGGGAAAACAGCATCGCTTAAAAGCGAATTTGACAAACGCAATGTCAAAGTGATCGCACTGAGCGTTGATTCCGTTGAATCGCATAAGGGATGGATAAATGATATTAATGAAACCCAGCATGTTGAGGTAAATTTCCCTATCGTTGGCGATGAAAGCCGTGAAGTTGCCCTGGCTTACGATATGATCCACCCGAATGCATCGTTAACTGCTACTGTCCGATCGCTATTTATTATCGCGCCTGATAAAACAATCAAGCTGATGATTACTTACCCGGCATCAACAGGAAGGAACTTCCAGGAAATATTACGGGTGATTGATTCACTGCAATTAACTGCGAATTACAGCGTTGCCACCCCCGCCGATTGGAAGGAAGGCGAGGACGTAGTAATAGTACCTGCAATAAAGACAGAGGATATCCCTGCAAAATTTCCAAAAGGTTTTACAATGGTAAAACCCTATTTACGATTAACGCCGCAACCAAATAAATAATTTTATTTGGTTATTAATTATTTTATATATTTGAACAGATACAACAATTATAATATATATGAAAACTGGAAAAGTAAAATGGTTTAACACACAAAAAGGTTATGGTTTTATTGTTACCGATGATGGTAAAGATCTTTTTGTACACTTTAAGGATGTAGAAGGCGGTGTAAACGCCATTAAAGATAACGATAACGTTACATACGATGTGGAAGAAGGCAGAAAAGGGTTACAGGCAGTAAATGTAAAAAAAACATAATTAAAAAGGATAATTTCTTCAGGACCTCTGCTTTCACAGGGGTTTTTTGTTTAGAAATTTTTTTGACGCAGGGGGCGCAATAATTTGTATCCCTGAATTAATTGAACAAATCAGGGGCGCATTATTTTGCATCTGCATTAAATACCAATTTAACCAATTATTGCAATTATGACAGATGCTGTTTCGGCCAAACTCACCAGGAATGCCATTTTCCTCGTTCTCGTAGCCTCATTAGGCTATTTTGTAGATATATATGATCTTTTGATTTTTTTGATCGTAAGAAAACAAAGCCTTATTGACATAGGTGTTAAAACAAATGACGTGCTTCCAACAGGGCTCAATATTATTAATTTGCAGATGTTCGGCTTGCTGCTTGGCGGGATATTGTGGGGTGTACTTGGCGACAAGCTTGGGCGTATAAAAGTACTTTTTGGCTCTATCGCATTGTATTCAATCGCCAATTTCGCCAATGGCCTGGTTCATGACCCAACTACTTATGGCATTATCCGCTTTATTGCGGGCATTGGCCTTGCCGGCGAACTGGGCGCGGGCATAACGCTTGTCAGTGAAACGCTGAGCAAAGAA
>DATCES010000198.1:0-5829 GCA_036509935.1 Mucilaginibacter sp. | reverse complement strand
ATAGTAAATTTAGTCCCCACGTTAACGGTACTGTCAACCTTGATTGAACCGCCAAGTGATTCTATCTGGTTACGGGTAATAAAAAGCCCTATGCCTTTTGAATCATGGTTTTGGTGGAATGTTTTATACATGCCGAAAACTTTATCGCCATAGCGTTCCATATCAATACCAATGCCATTATCTTCAAATAACATATAGATATGGTCATGGTCTTTCACGGTACGGCAAGTGATAACAGGCTGCCTGTCGGGGTGCCGGTATTTCAATGAATTTGTAAGCAGGTTTTGCAGGATGCTTTCAAGATAGGCCGGTATATAAGTGATAACAGGGCATTTGGTAAAGTCATATTCAATTTTAGCATCGGTGCTCTCAATATTGCTCCGCAAGGCAGATACAACATTTTTAAATACTTCTTCAAACTCAAGTACCTTTTTTTCCTGGTCAATTTCCGTGTGTATTTTAACAATTTCGTTAAGGTGATCTATAGTAGTTTTCAGGCTGTCGCTTATTGATTTTATATGTGAAAACACTTCCGTGCGGTCATCCGCCGATTCACTTTCTTCGAATAAATTAACCATGAACTGCAAATTGCCCGTGTGGGAGCGCAGGTTATGCGCAACGATATATGCAAAATTTTGTAGCCGTTTGTTTTGGTCGTTCAATAAGCTGATGGACGATTGTAAAACGAGCCCCTTCTTTTTTATATTGTCTATGTCCTGAAATATGCCCCGTATTTTTATGCATTTGCCATAATCATCAATAATTGGCACCCCTTTGGCCCTAACCCAAATCAAATTATTTTTAGCCGTTCTGAATTGCAGTTCCATATCATACGGCTTACAAAATTTGATGGCGTTATCAATGGCTTCATTTAGCAACGGGCGGTACTGGGGCTCAAAAAAGCTGATCGCTTCTTCAATAGTTAGTTTTACCTGGTTGTTTAACTCGTAAATATCAAAGGCTTCCTTTGATAAGGACAAACTCATGGCCGGTATATCAATTTCAAAGCCGCTTACTTTGGCAATTGTACCGGTTTCATTAAAAAAGAAATCGTTTTGCGCGGAGCGCAAGCCCAAAAGCCTGGCCTGGTTAATATTAATTAGCGAGCCGGTAAATTTGGGGCCATCGCCATTTTCCCACTTCCTGGTGGTGCTTTCAAACCATTGATAGCCCGAAGTTTTTGTTAAAAGCCTGATGTGTACTGTATTGTTCTGATCTTCGCTGCGGGTATTAATGGCCTTTAAAAATGCAGGCTTATCGTAATAATAAAGAAGCTGATCGAGGAAAAAACTATAGGAACATTCTATTTCGCCGGGCTTATAACCCAAAATCAAATAGAACCCGGCAGACCATTTAACATCTTTTGTAGTGATATTAAACTCCCATATACCTACGTTCAGGTGATCAATTATTTGAGCAAGATGGGATGCATCATCACTATTAAAATTGTTCCCTTCCAAAATACTCATATCAACAGGCAGATCATAGTCAGTTTAACCAAAGTTTCGGGATTATATAGAAAAATCTATGCCAAACATAAATACCGCAAAACGCCTGGGGTACTTAATACGGAAAATGCCGAAAATAGTTGGCTTTAATGTGCATAACGCTGATAATAAAACCCACAACCGTCCGGGCTTCGTGTAAATTAGTACCCTGTAGCGCCCGGCGCAAGCGCATGGTTTTTTTATGAGCTAAGAAAGCTTCCTCAATTCGGGGATTGGAATACCCAACGCCTTAGTGTTTTCAATACCAAAACATTTCATCCCCTCCAGGGGTAGGCTGGGTTGGATTTTTGTTTCAATAGGTCGATAACTTCATCAATATTCATCGCAAGAAAATAAGAAGTAAGATGTCTGAAGTCAGGTTCATGTATGCAACATTCCGAAATCATCCGTTCACAGACGCAAAGTATTGCGTCACTACAAAACAAATCCGAAATCGAAAATCTCCGAAGGAGTCCTTTGGACCGACTTAGGACTTAGGACTTCCGACTTTTTCTCACCCATTCCTCTGGGTTGATGACCGTATAATCAACTTTGGTTTTATACTGATGATCTTGGGGATTATTTCTGTTTCATCCTTATTATCCATTTCCTGGAAATAAAGATTGGCAACCGTTTTTCCCATGTATATGCTAAACTGGTCAACGGTGGTAATTGACGGACTGGTTATCTCGGTAAAAGCCTCGTTTGAATAACCGCAAATGCCCAGCTCCGATGGTACTTTAATACCCATTGCCGAGGCTACTTCGAGTACGCCTAAGGCGGAAAAATCAGAAGTGGAAGCGAATATGGCATCAGGCGGTTCTGCCAGGTTCAGTAATTTCCGGGTAGCTTTGGCGCCAAGCTCCTTAGTCCAGGCGTTTTCAATAATAAGCGCATCAAGTATGGGCAAATTATATTTTTTCAGCGCATTCAAATAACCTGTTTTGCGCTGCCTGAAAATATTCAGGTTTTGCGGGCCCTCAAGCAGCGCTATGCGTTTATAGCCCTGTTCAATAATATGCGAAACAGCTTCAAACGATGCCTGTTCATTATCGTTTATAACTTTCAAGGTCGCCAGTTCATCTGCAACCCGGTCAAACTGTATCAGTTGTATCCCATTATCTATTACATTTTGTAAGTGCCTGTGATCAGAACTATCAACCGATAAGGATATTACTATACAATCAACATGCTGGTTGATTAGCGTATTGATGCATTTTACCTCTTTGTTTTGTGATTCATTTGATTGACAAATAATCAGGTTGTAACCTTTTTGATAGGACGCCTCTTCGATACCTGCAATTACGTTTGAGAAGAAATTTTGATTAATAAACGGGACTATCACCCCAATTGTTTTTGATTGGCCCTTACGCAGATTGGAGGCCAGGGTATTTCGTTTATAATTTAATTCGGCGGCGGTTTTTAATATTAATTTTTTCGTTGCCTCGTTAACATGGTTACTATTATTCAGCGCCCGGGAAACCGAAGATGCCGCAATATTCAGCTTTCCGGCAATGTCATAAATAGTAGTCCGTTTTTTATTTTTCATACATTTTGTAAAAATGATAAAATAAATGCCGGCAATCGATTGCGGATTAAAAAATTAATTTAATTTCGTTCCAAAATTGAACCAGCGATAAAGGGCCGGGAAACAACAAAAGGGAAGCAATTAAGTTTGTTATCCTGATTCTTTGCCCGTGACCCCTGATTCACATAAACCGTACTACGAATGTTATTATTAGGAATAGATATAGGGACTTCATCTGTTAAAGTTTCAGTTGTTAATGCTGAATCGCAAACAGTAATTGCATCAGGGCAATATCCGGATGAAGAGTCGCCAATAATTGCGCTACAGCCCGGCTGGGCAGAGCAATCGCCGGATATGTGGTGGGGGCACGTTCAAAAAGCTGTTGAAATATGCAATAATACAGCACTATACAATCCGGCTGACATTGCGGCAATTGGCATCGCCTACCAGATGCATGGCTTGGTATTGGTTGATAAAGATCAACAGGTATTGCGGAACAGTATAATTTGGTGCGACAGCCGCGCAGTGGCCATTGGCGATAAAGCTTTTGATGCGTTAGGCAGCGGGTATTGTTTATCGCACCTGTTAAACTCGCCGGGCAATTTCACAGCATCAAAATTAGCCTGGGTGAAAAATAACGAACCGGGAATTTATGAGCGGATTGACAAATTTATGCTGCCTGGCGATTTTATTTCCATGAAGCTTACCGGTGAAATATCCACATCAGTGTCGGCGCTATCAGAAGGAATATTTTTCGACTTTTTAAACAATCGATTGTCCGACGGCATAATTAACTATTTTGGTTTTGATAAAACCTTTTTTCCGCCTATCCAGCCGGTATTTTCATCACATGGCCAATTGCTGCCATCCGTTGCCGGGAAACTAAAATTAAAGCCCGGCATACCTGTTAGCTACAAAGCGGGCGACCAGCCCAACAACGCCCTTTCATTAAATGTATTAAACCCCGGCGAAGTTGCAGCTACGGCAGGAACATCAGGGGTGATATATGGGGTAAGTGACCAACTGGTCTGCGATCAGCAATCACGCGTGAACACCTTTGCCCATGTAAATTATACCGAACATCAAAAACGCCTCGGCGTATTATTATGTATAAACGGGGCGGGTAGTTTATACCGATGGACGAAGAATATGTTCGGATCAACCGAGAATTACCTGCAAATGAACAATATTGCTAAAGAAGCGCCTTTGGGCTGCGATGGTTTACGTGTGCTGCCTTTTGGGAATGGCGCCGAACGCATCCTGAACAATAAAACAGTTGGCGCCCATTTTCATAATATTGATTTGAATATCCACACCCGGGCCCATATTATAAGGGCGGTACAAGAGGGCGTGGCCTTTGCTTTCAGGTACGGCCTGGATATTATGCGCGAAAACGGGATGGGTCCCACCGTAATCAGGGCAGGGAAAAACAACCTGTTTTTAAGCGGGTTATTTACAGAAACATTTGTAAATATAACGGGCGTACCTGTTGAACTTTATAAAAATGACGGCAGCGCGGGTGCGGCCCTGGGAGCAGGGATAGGGGCAAAAATATTTTCATCCCCCCAACAGGCTTTTGAACATACACACCCGGTACAACTTGTTGAACCGGCAACAAAACATTTAGAACCCGCTTACCAGGAATGGAAAGCTTTACTTGAAAAACAATTGGAAAATTAAATATCCCACCGTAGACTTACGAAGTTTTTAAAACTTCGTAGGTCTGAAATATCAACAATCACTAATTCACTAATTCAATAATTCAAACATGATAACTACAGGAGAAAAGGAGTTTTTTAAAGGAATAGGCCAGGTAAAATACGAAGGCCCCCAATCGGATAACCCGCTGGCATTCCGCTGGTACGATGAGCACAAATTGGTTGCCGGAAAAACCATGAAAGATCATTTGCGCTTTGCCTGCGCTTACTGGCATTCGTTCTGCGGCAGCGGGGCCGATCCGTTTGGCGAACCTACCCATTTGTTCCCCTGGAACGTGAAAACTGATGCAGTTGAACGTGCCAAAGATAAAATGGATGCGGCATTTGAGTTTATTACCAAAATGAACCTGCATTATTACTGTTTTCATGATGTTGATGTGGTTGATTATAGCAACGATATTAATGAAAACGACCGCCGTTTACAGGCCCTGGTTGAATATGCAAAGCAAAAGCAGCAAGCAAGCGGCGTAAAGCTGCTTTGGGGAACCGCGAACCTGTTTAGTAACCGCAGGTATATGAACGGCGCGGCAACAAATCCGGATTTCCATGTGCTTACCCATGCGGGCGCGCAGGTAAAAGCCGCGCTCGATGCTACAATTGCCCTCGGCGGCGAAAATTATGTGTTTTGGGGCGGGCGCGAAGGTTATATGTCCCTGCTGAATACCGATATGAAACGCGAACAGGAACATTTGGCTAAATTCCTTCACGCAGCCAAAGACTACGCCCGTAAACACGGATTTAAGGGGACTTTCTTTATCGAACCAAAACCTTGCGAACCAACAAAACACCAGTATGATTATGATGCAGCAACTGTTTTGGGCTTTTTGCAGAAGTACGATCTGATAAATGATTTTAAACTTAATTTGGAGGTTAACCACGCCACGCTTGCTGGCCATACTTTTCAGCATGAACTCACTGTGGCCGCCGGCGCCGGTTTGCTCGGTTCAATGGATGCCAACCGCGGCGATACGCAAAACGGCTGGGATACGGACCAGTTCCCTAATGATATAAATGAAGTTACCGAAATAATGATGATTGTACTGGAAGCAGGTGGTTTCCAGGGCGGCGGTATAAATTTTGACGCGAAGATCCGCCG
>DATCES010000197.1:0-2491 GCA_036509935.1 Mucilaginibacter sp. | reverse complement strand
TCAAACAAAATCACTTCGGGCTCCATGGCAATGGCGCGCGCTATACACAAGCGCTGCTGCTGCCCGCCCGACAGGAATGTCCCTTTTTTGTGCAATGAATCTTTAACTTCGTTCCATAAAGCGGCTGATATTAATGATTTTTCAACAATATTATCCATATCGGCTTTTGCCATTTTAAGGCCGTTAAGCTTATAACCGGCTACTACATTATCATAAATACTCAGGTTTGGAAAAGGGTTTGGCCGTTGAAACACCATGCCAATTTTATACCTCACATATATTGGGTTCATGGTATATACATCATCATCATATAATTTTAACGACCCTTTACAGGTGGCGCCGGGAATAAGTTCGTGCATACGGTTGATACAACGCAAAAATGTAGTTTTACCACAGCCTGATGGCCCCATAACCGCTATAACCTGGTTTTTCTCTATCTTGATGGACACGTCTTTTACGGCATGGTTATCGCCAAACCAGGCATTAAATTTTGATGCGCTTACAACTGTATGTTCCATTTTCTTGTGATCAGCTTTGTAAATATGTTTAAAAGTAATACAAACATTAATAATATAAATGAGGCCCCCCAGGCCAGGTTATGCCAGTCATCATAAGGGCTGGTGGCATAAGTAAATATCAGGTGGGGCAATGTTTCCATTGGTTTTGTAATTGACGTTGATAAATAGGGATTACCAAACGCGGTGAATAATAAAGGCGCGGTTTCGCCAATAATACGCGCTATAGAAAGCATAATGCCCGATAATATCCCTGCAAAACCGCAGGGAACAATAACCTTTAAGATAACCCTGTGATAGGGCACGCCTAATGAGAGTGCTGCCTCTTTAAGTGTATCAGGCAACAAAAGCAGTGTTTGCTCCGTCGAACGTATTACTATCGGCAGCATCATGATGGCAAGTGCGATACTTCCCGATATGGCCGAAAAAGTGCCCAACGGTTTAACCACCCAAAAATAAACCACAATACCTACAACAATTGAGGGTACCCCCTGTAAAATATCAACACATAAACCGCTGTAATAAGCCAGCCTGGTGCCTGCATTTTCGCTCAGGTAAATGCCGGCCAGTATACCCACCGGTATAGCTATTATTGATGACAATATAACAATAATAAAGCTGCCTAACAGCGCATTGGCTATACCGCCTCCGGCTTCGCCAACAGGCGCAGGGATATCGGTTAAAAAGTGCCAGTTAACCTGCATCACTCCCTGCTTTATAATATAAAGCAATACTATTATTAACGGTATGGTAATAACAAAGGCTAAAAATATGATAACCGATTTAAATAAAATACTCTTGGTATTTCTTATTCCTATTCGTGCATCCATATCGTTAATTGTTAGTGTATTTTGAGATTATCCTTTTGCCGATAAGGTTAATAATAACCGTCACAAAGAATAACACCAAACCAAGTTCAATAAGGGCCGATAAATATACGGTATGATCGGCTTCCGTAAATTCATTCGCAATAACGCTGGCCATGGTATTTCCCGGACCAAAAAAAGCATCCTTTATGCTGTGTGCTATAGCGCTGGTATTACCTATCAGCAGCGTTACCGCCATCGTTTCGCCCAGTGCGCGCCCCAATGATAAAAGTATACCCGCAAATAAACCCGAACGTGTAAAAGGTAAAATCACACTGCGGATAACTTCGAAACGGGTTGCCCCCAAAGCATATGCGCCTTCTTTTAAAGGCGACGGCACCATTCGGATCAGCGAAGTACCCATTGATGCGGCATAGGGAATGATCATCACCGATAATACTATCGACGCAGTGAAAATGCCTACGCCGTAAGGCGCTACGCCAATTTTCATTTCAAATGTCCGTATAACCGGCACCAGTACAAACAATCCCCAAAAACCATAAATAATAGATGGTACTGCTGCAATAAGCTCAATTGTATTTTTTAACAGGTTCGACAGCCAGCCTTTAGTGTTATACTCGCCCAGGTAAATTGAAATTGCATAAGAAAAAGGGATAGAAATGATAAGCGCGGTAAAGGAAGTGAGCAAAGTTCCCATTAAAAAAGGATACGCGCCATAAATATTGTTAACCGGGTCCCATACTTTCCCCCACAAATACCCTATTCCAAGGGATTTGATAGATGGAAGGGATTCTATGATGAGTGTTACCAGTACGCCGATAACTATTACCAGCAAAACCACACTCATTACTACCAATATACGCTTAAAAATGGTTTCCCATTTCATTTGGCTGTAGGAGAGGTCCAATCTTTTGTTTTTCATCAGCCTGATTTGTTCTTTATCTGCAATAGACCCATCGGCTGCAGGGTTAACCACCATATTTTTCTTCATGTTTTTTTACCGGCTGTCAGGGATGCGTACCCATAAAAATTCGAGCCCGAATATACAACGCAATTACCAATACAAAAAGCGAAAAGCAGAAAGCTGAAAGCGAAAAATTGTAAATTCAATTTGTTCTTTCCTCTTTTAGCTTTCCGCTTTTGGCTTTC
>DATCES010000196.1:0-7584 GCA_036509935.1 Mucilaginibacter sp. | reverse complement strand
TTAATATTTTTATAGCCGATCATATTTCCAAAATCTATTTCATTCAACTCACTTAAATAACTTATCCATGCGCAGTGATTATCAGTTATCTGATCGCCAAGTTTAACAGTTTTACCTCCTAAAGCGGGCCAAAGTTCAACCATGGCCGGTGTTAAAGCCAGGCAACGGTTAAGCCACACTTGCTGCGCTGCTAGTAGGTGCCCCATTAATTGCATAGATTTTTCCGGCTGCCCTGCCGCACTTATAGCTTTAGCTATAAGCTCATTGGCATATTTGTCGTAATTAAAAAGATTGATAAAGTAATTTTTCATCAGGCAAAAATAAACAGTAAAGAAACAATAAAACAATTGGCCTGTTAATATTGCGATTTGTTAACAATTGCATAATATAATTAACAGGATAAGATTATATCAGTACCCGATATTTATGTTGAAATAAAAAATGTGTTTGTTATGAAATTCATTTTAAATCTGACAAAGATTCTTAAAATTTTTCGCGAGCGGATGATCTTAAGAAGCATGCGGTCCTCGTTCATCCATTAAGATGATCTGGGTATAAAATTTTCTTTTTATAATTGCAATATACATTTGGGCGCCAGAATACCTCAATTATAATGGAAAGTATTATTCAGGATATACAATTCACCAAACAACTTTTTGGGGACGACTTTATTTGGGGGGTTTCAACAGCGGCATTCCAAATAGAAGGGGCTTGCGCAATCGATGGCAAAGGCGAATCAATCTGGGATGATTTTGCACGTAAAAAAGGTAAAATTTTAAACGCGGATAGTCCTGGAATAGCTTGTGATTTTTATAATCAATATCAAAAGGATATCGACCTAATAAAACAACTGAATATACCCAATTTCAGGTTTTCCATATCCTGGACCAGGATATTTCCCGATGGCACCGGGAAAATAAACCAGGCGGGCATTGATTACTATAACAGGGTTATTGATTATTGTATCGAAATTGGAATTGAACCCTGGCTGACTATTTATCATTGGGACCTGCCGATTGCACTTGAATTAAAAGGAGGCTGGACAAACCGCGATATTATCGCCTGGTTTACTGAATATGTTGCAGTATGCGGTCAAAAATTTGGCGACAGGGTTAAACATTGGATGGTGATGAACGAGCCTGCCGTTTTTATCGGTGCGGGTTATTTTTTGGGGATACATGCCCCCGGCAGGACGGGCATAAAAAACTTTTTGCCGGCCATACATCATGTCATTTTAAGTATGGTGGCGGGCGCTAAAGTATTGCGGGCCTTATTGCCCGGGGCACAAATAGGCAGTACATTTTCGTGCTCATATATCCAACCTTATTCAAATAAGCTTAAAGACATAAACGCTGCCAAAAGGGCTGATGCGTTAATTAACCGCTTATTTATTGAACCGGTTTTAGGATTGGGGTACCCGGTAAATGAAATACCTGTTTTAAAAGGCATTGAAAAATATTACCTGCTAGAAGATGAAGATAATTTGAAATTTGATTTCGACTTTATAGGGATACAAAATTATACCCGGGAAATTGTAAAGTATTCCTTATTTACACCATACATTCATGCAACCCTGGTAAAAGCTGAAGAAAGGAAAGTTGCCTTAACAGCCATGAAGTGGGAGGTTTATCCAAAGGCTATTTACCACATGATAAAACAATTCAATAACTATCCCGGGATTAGAAATTTATATATTACTGAAAACGGCGCGGCATTTCCTGATGAAATAAACGATGGAGATGTTATTGACCCTAAACGAATTGAATATTTGCAAAGCTATTTGCAACAGGTGTTAAAAGCGAAAAATGAAGGGTTTAAGGTAAGCGGCTATTTTATCTGGACCCTTACTGATAATTTTGAATGGGCCGAAGGTTATCATCCTCGTTTTGGATTAGTTTATATCGATTTTAATACCCAACAGCGCATTGTAAAAGCGTCAGGGCAATGGTATGCCGATTTTTTGGGATCGATTGTACTTTAACATTAATGTCGTTGGTAGGGTACGGGGCGTTCAGGTTATCAGTTGGCGTGATCTTGAAATTATCTTCGTCATCCACAAGCCCTGTCATTAAAAACTGTTTATACAGCGTTGCCTGGTCACACCTTATTTCAGTAATATTTACTTCATTCATTTAATTATGATTAGATGCGCGTTCGTTATCCGCAATCCGAAATATCTTCAAACCGCATTTAACATTCCGACTTCCGCATTTATTTAAATGCTTCTTGGCCTGTTATATCCATCCCGGTTATCAGCAAGTGAATGTCATGGGTGCCTTCATAAGTAATTACCGACTCCAGGTTCATAATATGCCTCATTATCGGGTATTCCCCGGTTATCCCCATACCACCAAGTACCTGACGCGCCTCGCGGGCTATATTTATCGCCGTTTGCACACTATTACGTTTAGCCATTGAAATTTGGGCGGGGGTTGCCCTGTTCTCATTTTTTAATGTACCCAGCCGCCAAACTAATAGTTGCCCCTTTGTAATTTCAGTAATCATCTCTGCAAGTTTCTTTTGCTGCAACTGAAACGCAGCGATAGGCTTACCAAACTGCCAGCGTTCTTTGGCATATCTTAATGCGGTATCATAACAATCCATAGCAGCGCCGAGCGCACCCCATGCAATACCATAGCGGGCCTGGTTAAGGCAGCCAAGCGGGCCTTTTAAACCTTCCACATTGGGCAACAGGTTGTCCTTTGGCACTTTTACATTATCAAACACAAGTTCGCCGGTGGCAGAAGCCCTTAACGACCATTTATTGTGGGTTTCGGGGGTGGTAAAACCTTCCATACCGCGCTCAACTATTAAACCGCGTATTTTTTTATTTTCATCTTTTGCCCAAACAACAGCAATATCAGCAAATGGTGCATTGGATATCCACATTTTGGCGCCGTTTAATACATAATGATCGCCGGCATCCTTAAAATTGGTGGTCATGCCGCCAGGGTCTGAGCCATGATCTGGTTCCGTAAGGCCGAAACAGCCCATCAATTCACCGGTTGCCAGTTTGGGCAGGTATTTTCTCTTTTGTTCCTCAGAACCATAAGCATAAATTGGATACATTACCAGCGAACCCTGTACAGAAGCGGTTGACCTGATGCCTGAATCGCCGCGTTCTATTTCCTGCATAATAATGCCATAAGCCATATAATCAAGCCCAGCGCCACCATATTCAACGGGAATAGTAGGACCGAATGCACCGATTTCACCAAGGCCTTTTATTAATTGCTTTGGAAATTCGGCCCGCTGTGCATAATCTTCAATTATCGGGCTTATTTCTTTTTTAACCCATTCCCTCGCAGTTGCGCGTATTAATTTATGCTCATCGGAAAGCAGTTCATCTGTCTGATAATAATCAGGCGATTCAAAAAGATCCTTTTTAGACATAAAATTTAAAATTGCCAGGCAAAGATAGTTTTTTTGATTTCGGAATTGTTTGTCTGAACCGGGATTAATGGATTTAAGGGATTTCTTTGATTTTAAAAACATCCATCGTAAAAATCCGTAAAATCCATTAATCACGGTTCAGACGATTTTTCCGGAAAAATCCGAAATCAACTGCTATTTTTGAAAAATGATTACCATAGCTATTCACGGTGCAGTGTTTTTTGCCTATCATGGGTTTTACCCCGAAGAACAAAAATTAGGGACAAAATTCGTTGTTGATGTTGAGGTTGATTTTATACCGTTTAGTAACTTAAAAGAAGATAAAATTGTTAATACGGTTGATTATGAAAAGCTTTACAAAATAGTTGCTGATCAAATGAACCAAACCAGGAAACTGATTGAGACTGTTGCACAATCAATTGCCGATGATATTAAGGTTCAATACCCTTTTGTTGCTAAAATACAGGTTTCCATGAAAAAACTAAACCCACCGCTTAAGGGGAAGGTCGATTATTCGGAAATTGTAATAACTATTTGAACTTGAATCCTAAAAATCATAGTTCTCAGACTAAAAATAACATTATGCCCTATAACAAGATAACAGAGGATATAATAGCCGCTATAAAATCAATAGTAGGGGGGGATTTTGTTATTATAGAACACTCCGCTCTTGAAAAATACAGCCATGATGAAACCGAGGACCTGCAGTATTACCCCGAGGTAGTTGTTAAACCAAAGTCACCGCAGGAAGTTTCGGCGTTAATGCAGCTTTGTAACAGGCATTTGATCCCGGTAACCCCAAGGGGCGCAGGTACGGGGTTAAGCGGGGGCGCTTTGCCGGTGATGGGCGGTTTGGTTATTGCCATGGAACGGTTTAATAAAGTATTGGTTATTGACGAGGAAAACCTACAGGCAGTAGTTGAACCCGGCGTTATAACCGAAGATTTTATGAACCAGGTTGCAGCAAAAGGCTTGTTTTATCCTGTAGACCCGGCAAGTAAGGGAAGTTGTTTTATTGGCGGCAATGTATCGCATGGTTCCGGTGGACCCAGGGTAGTGAAATACGGCACCATACGAGAGTATGTCCTAAACCTGGAAGTGGTGTTACCTTCCGGTGAAATTATCTGGACAGGGGCCAACACTTTAAAATACGCATCAGGCTATAATCTAACGCAGCTGATGATAGGCTCGGAAGGTACTTTGGGTATTATCACCAAAATTGTGGTTAAATTAATTCCACGCCCCACGCTGGATGCCCTGCTGCTTGCATCATTCAGTTCAAATGAAGCTGCCTGCGGAGCCGTTTCAGCTATATTCAAAGCTGGAATTATCCCCTCTGCTTTAGAGTTTATGGAGAGGAGAGGGGTGGAGTGGGTGAAAGAACATGACGGGATAGCTTTTGACCTGAAAGACGGGATTGAAGCATTTTTACTAGTTGAAGTTGACGGCACAAACCAGGATGTAATATTTTCTGATTGTGAAAAAATCAACCAGGTTCTTGAATGTTTCAATTGCGAGGAAGTATTATTTGCAGATACGTCCGTCCAAAAAGAGGAACTTTGGCGTATGCGGCGGACTATGGCTGTATCGGTAAAATCAAACTCCATTTATAAAGAAGAAGATACAGTTGTACCACGGGCAAGCCTCCCCCAGCTTATTAAAGGAATAAAGGAAACCGGCTTAAGGTACGGCTTTGAATCAGTATGTTATGGCCACGCCGGCGATGGTAACCTGCATGTAAACATTATAAAAGGGAAAATGAGCGATGAGGACTGGAATTATAAACTAAAAGACGGCATAAAGGAGATTTTTGAGCTAACCGTATCTTTAGGCGGTACATTGTCCGGCGAGCATGGTATCGGCTTAGTGCAAAAGGGCTTTATGCCTATAAAATACACAAATACCCATTTTGAATTATGGCGCGGCATAAAACAGGTTTTTGATAAAAATGGGATTTTGAACCCCGGAAAGATATTTTAGATTTGTTGATTGGGTTTATTATGTTGATTGGGTGAGTATTTATAGGATTTACTTTGGATGAGATTACGGAGTTTAATTTAACTATTACGCGTAATTTAAACTGTTTGCAGGAAAGAAAAAAACATAGTCCAGACGGCCTGATTTCCGTACCCCGGTTGTATTTGCAAAATATATCAGAACGATTTACAAAACAGCCAGACAATTTGCAGGAATTATCAAAAAAAGACTTGCAGAAATAAAAAAAAAGGAATTTCATTTGCATTTGAAAATAAACAATTGCTACGAAAATTCTATATTTGGGTCGTTGTAAAGGGCTAATTAAGGTTTTAAAGTCCATTGGTATTTTCAATCAAAACAAATGGATACAACGTTGGTTAGCAGAATAGGCGTTAGAAAGTATATAGTTTTAATGAAAAAAAGAATTGCGGTTTTTGCTTCGGGTTCCGGGTCAAATGCTCAAAAAATCATGGAGCACTTTAAACGCAACCCCGAAGGGGAAGTTGTATTGGTGCTTACGAATAATCCACAAGCTTACGTATTGCAGCGGGCAGACAATTTTGAGGTGCCCGCCCACATATTTACCCGCAATGAATTTTATGGAACCGATGAGGTGATAAGGCTCTTAAAAAACCTGCAGGTTGACCTGATCGTGCTGGCTGGTTTTTTATGGCTGGTGCCAGAGTCATTACTTAAAGCGTTCCCCAACAAAATTATAAACCTGCACCCGGCGCTGCTCCCTAAATATGGCGGCGCTGGTATGTTTGGCGATCATGTACATAATGCAGTGCTGGCTGCTAAAGACGAAGAATCGGGCATCACCATCCATTTTGTAAGCGACAAGTACGATGAAGGCGAGATCATCCACCAATCACGATTTAAAATTGACGATGGTGATAACCTTGAAGTCATCAAATTTAAGGGGCAGCAATTAGAACACCAGCATTTTCCGAGGGTGATTGAGGGCCTCTTAAAAAAAATGAAAAGCTGAGGTTGGTTTTTTAATTTGAAATGCCAGATTGTAATTTATTAAATGAGTAAAGAGCCATGTATAATCTCACAAACTATTAACTCATTTTCTTTAATCTTAAAAGCAATAACCCAATCATTAAAGTGGCTGCACGAATATTTATAAGCTGCTAACACTGGATGACTGCAAAGTGAATATTGAACGTTAGGCAATGCCAATTTTTCAATAGCCGATTTAAATTTGAGGGCATATCGTGCTCCACTCCCTCTTGTATTTTTCGATTCTACAAAATCTTCAATACCATCAATAACACTTAATGCCTGAGGTGTGATTTTAACATCCAAGTTGCTGTTTTTTATTTGAATATTTAGAAAAGGCTTTTTCTAAACTAACAGGTTCGGCATCAATTCCCTTAGACAGGTAGTCAATTAATTCTTCATCAGTCGCTTTTCGGCCTATCCCTTTAACCATTGAGGTTACGTTCAACTCTTGAAAATCATTAGCCTTAGCGGATAGTCCCAATTCTTCCGCTAATTGCAGTAGTAAACGGGTTTTTTTGTCGGAATCTGATTTAATGATCAATGTAGTCATACGCTAAGGTAGTAATAATTTATATTATATAATTGCGATCATAAAAATAATAAGGGAATATTGAATTATAGAATTTGCCGGTCAGTTATCAAAAAAAAAACTAATGACCCAATGACTAATGACCCAATGACATTCATTACCTTTGCGGCTCAAAAATTTTGCTGTCAATGAGCCATCCTGTTCAAATAAAAAATGCTTTAATTTCAGTTTATTATAAAGATAATTTAGAGCCCGTAATCCATGAGTTAAACCGCCTGGGTGTAAAGCTGTTTTCAACAGGTGGCACCGAGACATTTATCCGCAATTTAGGTGTTGATGTTATAGCGGTTGAGGAACTTACTTCGTACCCTTCCATTCTGGGAGGACGTGTTAAAACCCTGCACCCCAAGGTATTTGGCGGCATATTGGCACGCCGGAACTTCGAAGGCGATGAACAGCAACTTGCCGAATACGAAATTCCGGAAATAGACCTGGTTATAGTTGACCTTTATCCGTTTGAAGAAACAGTAAGGTCAAATGCAGGGGAGGACGAGATTATTGAAAAAATTGATATTGGCGGTATTTCCCTGATCCGCGCTGCTGCTAAAAATTTTAACGATGTAGTTATTATAGCGTCAAAAACTGATTATCCGGAACTGGAAAATATTTTAAAA
>DATCES010000195.1:0-5809 GCA_036509935.1 Mucilaginibacter sp. | reverse complement strand
AATAATATTTCAATTTATATTCACCTTATTGCTGCTCAATAAGTTTCCCTTTCAGATGGGTATATTCAGTTTCTGAAATCATGCCGTTATCAAACATTGCTTTATATTTTTGTAATTGAAAAGGCAGTGATTCTTTCCTTGGCGAGAAAAGAACAATAATGAGGCCAATGGTTCCAAGAATTAAACCGAGAAACCCTCCTGCTAATGCGCCGATTTCCCTTTGGGCGCCTATAAAGTAGCAAGCTACCCCAAAAACAATCCCATGTACTAAAACAAGTAAAACAATATTAGAAATTTCCATGATACAATTTTTAGTTTTATCTATATGAATTATTTAATTCCTGTTTCACTTATTTTGATGCTAATAATTTGATAATGTTACAATTGTTTTACGCTTTTCGTGTGCTTTTATATCGCCATGCTAAATAACTGGGTTGCGGGTTTATCTGCCCAAAGGCGGGCGTCCAGGGCCATGCAAATATTACGTAGGAAACGCTTGCCCAGCGGGGTTACTTTTAACCCGGACGAATTTAGCTCAATTAATCCATCATCAGCAAGCGGCTCCAGGCGCCCCAATGCATCTGCCAACGAAAGGTAATGTGCCAGGTGATGGTTCCATTCGGTACCCCCTTTGCACATAATATTCAGGATATGTTTACGGATCACCAGGTCTTCATCGGTTAAAACGTGCCCTTTGAAAACAGGGAGTTCCCCTTTATTCACCAGGTCAAGGTAATCCTCTACCACTTTAACATTTTGGGCAAAAGCATACCATGAGTCGCTTATTGACGACACGCCCAACCCAATCATCAATTGCGTATGCTGATGCGTGTATCCCATAAAATTGCGGTGCAGGTCCCCGCTATGTTCGGCCATACAAAGGCCGTCGCCCGGTAAAGCGAAATGATCCATTCCCACCTCAACATAACCATAGCTTTTCAGCAGCCTCCGGCCCGTTTCATACAATTGGCTTTTAGCCTGCGGGTTGGGCAAGTCCAATTCTGTAAATTTCCTTTGACCAGGCTTAATCCATGGAACGTGCGCATAACTGTAAAATGCTATCCTATCGGGCATTAACCCGGCAACTTGCGATAATGTACTCGCCAGCCCCTCAAGCGTTTGCAACGGCAGGCCGTAAATCAGGTCATAATTAATTGAGGTATAGCCAATACTGCGGGCCGCCTCTGTTACCATTTGTACCTGTTCGACACTTTGATGACGGTTAATTATGAACTGTACTTTGGGGTCAAAGTCTTGTATGCCCAGGCTAAGCCGTCTGAACCCGAGGTCAAATAACGTTTGTAAATGCGTAACTGTTGTGTTGCCTGGGTGCGCCTCAAAACTAAATTCAGCCTTTGGATGAACATCTGCCCCCGCAAGTAAACCATTGATCAGGAGGTTGAGGTTTTCGGCGCTAAAAAATGTAGGGGTGCCGCCACCTAAGTGGATTTCGCGGATAACCGGTATTTCGCCAATCAATTCCCTGTACATCGCCCATTCTTTCAAAACAGCTAATATGTACGGAATTTCCACCTGGTGATTTTTGGTGATCCGGGTGTTACATCCGCAATAGGTGCACAGGCTTTCACAAAAAGGCAAATGAATATACAAACTGATGCCGTCTTTTTGGTTGCTCTCGTTAAAGGAAAGCTTTATAGATTTTTTCCATGCTTCGGTATTAAATGAACCGGTGTCCCAATAGGGCATGGTAGGGTAACTGGTATAACGCGGGGCCGCCACATTATACTTTTCGGCAAGGTCATCGTGTTTTTTATCGGCCAGCATCTACTTTGTCGTTTTTTATTCCATCCAAATTGTGGGTTTTGCAATTTTGGCCGCATGTGCAGTTATCCCCGTCGCATTTATCTAATTGCGCCAAATCAAGGTTTTTAATGGTTTTATTTGCTATTTCCTGTAAAACTTCCTTCGTTAAGTAAGCCTGGTGGGGAGTGATCAGTACATTTGGTTGCTGCAATAATTCTTTTATTAAAGGATCTTTAACCATGTCATTTTCGTGGTCTTCATAAAACAATCCTTTTTCAAATTCATACACATCAATGCCCAGGTAACCAATCTTTCCGTTTTTCAAAGCAATCAGCAGGTCTTTTGTGTTAATTAACCCGCCCCTTGAAGTATTAATCAGCATTACGCCATTTTTCATTTGTTCAAGTGTATCCCTTTGAATAATATGCCGGGTGTCTTCAGTAAGGGGGATATGCAGCGATATTATATCCGAAGACGCCAACAAATCTTCCAGGGTAGCAGGCAATATATATGGAATATCCTTGGGAAAAGAAAGGTCGTGGCCGAGTATTTTGCAGCCCATACCATTGAATATGCGTGCGGTGGCCAGGCCGGTGCTTCCCAAACCTATCAAACCAACGGTTTTTTCAAAAAAGTTAAAACCAATCAGTTCATCATTTCTAAAATCAAATACATGGCTGCGCCTGTCTGCTGTCATCAGCTTGCGGTCAAGCGCCAATGCCAATGCTACAGTATGCTCCGCGATAGACTGCGAGGGATAAGAGGGGACGTTTGAGAGTTTAATGCTGTATTTTGCAGCTGCCACATCGTCAATATGATCGGTACTTGTTGAACGTGTAACTATATATTTTATGCCATACCTGGCCAGTTTTTGCACTACATCAGCAGATACATTATCGTTCAGGGATACAATAACTGCGTCTTTCCCTTCGGCATAAATGGCAGTTTCAATAACCAGCGGATTTGATATCAGGGTTATGTCATGTTTCTTTTGATTGGCCTTTGCCAGGAATTCTTTTTCGAAAGGTTTTATACTATACGCTACAGCTTTCATCCGCAATATTTTATAACAGCAAAGCTACCTGTAACTATACGGCTGATAAATGAGCAAAATCAGAAAGAAAAATGATAAAGGTCAGTTTTTCATTTTAGTAAGGCGCGCCAGGTCAAGTATAGTCATAACGCTCCCCTTTTTTTCAATCAATCCTTCCTCCTTAAAATCTGATAGGGTGCGACTAACCGTTTCTGTAGCCATCCCGGCCATTGCGGCCATGTCTTCGCGGGTTATTTTAAAACTTTCATCACCTTTATACTGTTGGTGCAACCGCAGAATAGCCTCCGCCATCCTTTTTCGTACCGAGTGGTAGGCCATTTGCAATAGTTGTTCTTCCTTGCCGCGTATATCATTGGATAAAAGCTTGATGAATTTCCCGGCAACGTCAGGATATAAATTCATCAGCCTTTCAATATGTTCTTTTGGGATCAGGCATAAAACGCTATCTTCAATGGCGGTAGCTGTGTCTGTATATGCCTCGTTGGCCAGCATGGCGTTTATCCCAAGGTAATCATCGGTAGAATAAATGCCTGTCATTAATTCGCGGCCGTCTTCAGCAAGTTTAACTGTTTTAACTTTTCCGCTTAACAGCAGGTAAAGGCCATTCCCTTTATCGCCTTCATAAAAAATTACCTGATTCTTTTTAAATTGCCTGGCTTTACGTTCCTCGATAATCTTCTGTAATTCGGCCAGCCCATCATTTTTTGATACAAGGCTATTTAGCCGGTCAAGGGAATTGCTGTAAAAGGCCTCTTGCGTTTCTTTTTTCCTAAGCCTGCTTTCAATTGCGTTTAAAAGTTCCATATCATCAAAAGGCTTTGTCAGGTAATCATCTGCGCCCATTTCCATGCCCTTTCTTAAGTCGATACGCTCGGCCTTGGCCGTTAAAAAAATAAAGGGGACGGCCGATGTTTCAGGATATTTGTTCAGCATATACAATACCCCATACCCGTCAAGTTCGGGCATCATAATATCACATAAAACAATATCAGGTTTATTTTTTATGGCCAGGTCAACACCCGTCTTTCCATTATTGGCGGCATACACTTTATAGCCTGCCAACTCAAGTATTTCAACAATATTCTCGCGGATATCGTTGTTATCTTCAATAATTAATACTTTTTTGTTCATAATATCGGAAATGAAATAATAAATATTGTACCATGGTTTACGCTGCTTTTAAAATCAACCGTTCCGTTCATCAGGTCGGCATAACGCGCAACTATATTCAGTCCCAATCCTGTTCCCGGTATATTACCCGTATTGTGGGCACGGAAAAAGGCTTCAAATAAATGTTTTTGATCGGCTTCCGGGATACCCATACCATTATCCTTTACCGTAATGATACAATTTTGGTCGTTAATTTCTGTATTAAATTCTATAAAAGTATTTTCGCCCGAATATTTTATTGCGTTGGATACCAGGTTGAAAATACAGTTCTTAAGCAGGTTTGGATCTAAATTGATCGTACTGATAGTTCCGGTGTGCTGGTAAATAATATTTTGATTTTGCTTGGCCACCAGTTGCATTTCTTCCGTAATCTCTTCGCCCAGCTTAACAAGGTCAAAGTGGCTGAATGAGGGCTCAACCCTCCCCGCTTCCAGCTTTTCGAGCGACAGAAAATCATTTAATATAGCGCTGAGGTTGCCAACCGCGTTTTTTATTTTAGCTACATGTTTGTGGATATTCGGGCTTTCGAAGGCCTGAGCGTATTTTTCTATCAGTGAAGCTGATAATTGTATAGCGCTTAAAGGTGTGCGGAACTCATGCGAGGCCATTGACACGAAACGGCTTTTTAACTGGCCCAGTTCTTTTTCTTTTTCAAGCGACTGGCTCACCTCTTCTTTAGCCTGCTGCAATGCCTTAACCGAATTTTTTAACGACTTTGTCCGCTCCTCCACCAGTTCTTCCAGGTGTGCCGCGTATTGTCTTAGCTGTTCTTCGGCTTCCCGCTGATGACTTGTATCATGAATAAAACCGGTATAAATTTTCCGCGCAGAATATTGCACTTCGCTAACTGCCAGCCTGAATGGAAACATTGTTCCGTTTTTCTTTAAACCCACCACTTCGCGCCCAATACCGATTATATGGGGCTCGCCGGTTTGCTGGTAACGTTTGATGTACCCATCGTGCTGGTCCCTGTCTGGTTGCGGCATAAGCATTGATATGTTGTTCCCGATCACCTCGCCAGGCTGATAGCCAAATAGGTTACATGCTGATGGATTGATGGATTCTACATTGCCGCGGTCATCTATGGTAATTATGCCGTCTATAGCGTTTTCAATAATTGCTTTTAATAAGGCGCCATTTTCCATTATGTTTTCCATGCGTTTTTACCTGTTACTGGTCAACCCGCAAATATCAAAATTGGTTATATTGTAAAAGTAACCAAATTCATCTAAAAAAGTGATATTGGTCACCTTTTTAGATGAAAACAACCAATAGTGATCTGGTGAATTGACCATAAATTGTCCAATCCAAAAAAAGCGGGAATTTGTTAATCCTGTTGCCAAACATAATATCACAGCATCTGTTGCCTCGTTATAAATCCGGCTACATGGGTATTATATTTTAGCAATTTAATGATAGCCGTCAATTTTTATCAAAACAGGTGTCATTTTTTATCATCGTGTGTGGGCTTAATTTCGCTTGCGAATCTAATGGGCGCAGAAAGCTATTAAAAAGAAAACATTTAAAATTAATCAGTATGGATAACCTGTCCGAAAAGCAAATACAACAAATACATGCTTACTGGCGCGCGGCAAATTATTTGTCTGTGGGTCAGCTTTATTTGCATGATAATCCATTGTTGCGGGAGCCGCTGAAACTTGAACATGTAAAAAATATGCTGCTTGGGCACTGGGGCACTACGCCGGGCCAGAATTTTATCTACACACATCTTAACAGGGTTATCAAAAAATATGACCTGAACATGATCTATGTTTCCGGGCCGGGGCATGGCGGGCCTGCGGTAGTAGCAGGCACTTACCT
>DATCES010000194.1:0-7665 GCA_036509935.1 Mucilaginibacter sp. | reverse complement strand
CAAAACCCTCATCCAGTTCTGGATAAGCGCGGCGCCAGTCAATCTCTTTATCTTCCCTTTGGAACCCCAGCAGGAAGAACAGGATTGCTTCGGCAGATAATCCGCCTGAAATAAACCACGTGGCACCCGGCCAGTGTAATATTTTAAACATCAGGCCAACAATAACCACTGTAGCGCCCCATGATACGATATTATTAATTCCGTAAGGTTGTTTCTTCTCACTCATAGTAATATAAAAAAAGTTTATTTATGATTTTTGTTTCGATTTTCGAATTTATTTATCGTTTATCTTTAATATCCCGGCCTAAATAATGTGTTACACAACGGAAACCGATATATGATTTTGCAGTATCCTGGTACTCAAAGGTGCGGGTTGAATTTTGCAGAAAATAACCAATATCCTTCCATGAACCACCCCTTACAACTTTACGTTTCAGCACAAGCGGGTCATTTGGTTTCGCCTCGTAATCAAATGATGGCGCAAGGTCATGGACAAATGTAGAAGCTGATTCATCAAATGCGGATGAGGTCCATTCAGCTACATTCCCGGCCATATTATATAAGCCGTAGTCATTAGGGAAATACGATTTTACATTTACTGTGTAAGCCCCCCCGTCATCGGTATAATTACCTCTGCCAGGTTTAAAGTTTGCAAGTAAACATCCTTTTGCATTTTTAATATACGGGCCGCCCCAGGGATAATCGGTTCCGAGCCTCCCGCCGCGGGCGGCGTATTCAAATTCTGCCTCGGTAGGTAACCGGTATGGTGAGCGGGGCGCTAAATGCCTTGATTCTTTGTAGGCTTCGTTATAGCGGGTGCGCCAAAGGGTAAATGCACGTGCCTGGCGCCAGGTTACGCCAACAACCGGGTAATTGCGGTAGGCAGGGTGCGAGAAGTAACTTTCGGTCATTGGTTCGTTGGCCGCGTATGAAAAATCACTCAGCCAAACTAAAGTGTCAGGATAAACCGGAACAGTATCACGCAAAATAAAATCAGAACGTTTTTTGGTTTTATCATCCTTATAATTAGCGGCATCGCGTTGGACCAACAATGCATAATTATATTTTAACAAGCGTACATCAACTTCGTTACGGTCAAATATACGGTCATCGCCCTGGTAATACATCCCTTGCAGTTTAGCGGACGCCGCAGCGGTAGCGCCCTTTTTACGGCTCATTACCGGGTATTTTTTTACATAAGCCCAGTTTATATATTTTTTGCCGCCAGGGTTTGCCGCAGCGCCTTTTGCGGGGTTCATGTAATATTTAGGGTCGTTAATGTAATTGGTAATAGCTATTGAGTCGCGCACCCAATTTACAAATTGCCTGTACTGGCTGTTTGTTATGGCGGTTTGGTCCATGAAAAATGGCGGAATGGTAACTTGTTTGGTTTGGGCGATTTGCGCGAAGGTAATGTCCTGGTCTGTTTGGCCCATCAAAAAGGAGCCGCCAGGTATATACACCATGCCATACGGGACTTCTGCCCTGAATGATCGTTGGGGAACGCCCGTTAATTCGCCACGGTCCCCGCCTTTGCTACAGCCGCTTAATATCCCGCAAGCCAAAACAGCAATTAAAAAGTATATCTGTTTCATTTTAAAAATCAAAATCCGATTATATGAACATATCACAATGTGACCCCCGAATATATTAAATTTGCTTCACCAAAACCTAAAAAACTTATTAATTAGTCAAATTTACGTTAATTTTTATTGTAATAACATAAACTTATAGGTAATAAACGCCTATTTAAAATTAATTTAACGATTACAATAATGCTAAATAGTTTGCATTTATACGGTATTCTAAAAAAAATAGTTGCGGATAGGTAAAGTAAATTAGGGAATGGCGGGTGGTGAATTGTGAGGGATGGATTAGTGAGCGGAGAATTGTAAGGCCATCAATTAACATGGGATATTTTAATATTTTTGCCGGTTTTCCAACTTACTTACCCCTTATTGCTCACTTATTCACCACTTTACAATATTGTTCAATGGCCATTGTCATTGATGGCGCTATGGGGGATGGGGCCGGGATATCTAAAATTAACCCCGCATCGAGTACGGCTTTGTGAGTTGTTGCGCCAAAAGCGGCTATACGTGTATTGTTTTGCTTGAAATCAGGAAAATTTTTATACAGGGACTGGATGCTCGAAGGGCTAAAAAATGCAATTACATCGTAAAAAACTTCCGCCAGATCTGATAAATCGCTGCAAACGGTGCGAAAAAGCACAGCCGGCGTAAAATTATACCCGTTTTCCAGCAAGAACTTTTGTGTTTCTTCTGTAGCAACGTCCGAGCAGGGATAAAGAAATTTTTCGGCGGAGTGTTTTTTCAGCACTTCGGTCAGGTCAGATGCAGTTTGCTTTCCAAAAAAAATCTTTCTTTTCCGGTATTGGATATACTTTTGAAGGTACAGGGCAATAGTTTCGGATAAACAGAAATATTTCATCTCTACCGAAACCTCAAAACGCATTTCCTCACATATCCTGAAAAAATGGTCGGCAGAGTTACGGCTGGTAAAAATTATCGCGCTAAAATCAGCAAGGGCGATCTTTTCTTTTCGGAAATCTTTAGCCGGCACCCCCTCAACGTGAATAAATGATCTGAAATCAATTTTCAAATTAAGCTTTTTAGCAAGCTCGGCGTATGGATTTTTATCATTCTCAGGTTTGGGCAACGTAACTAAGATGCTCTTAACCCTTTTCTTTCTCTCTTCCAAATCGTGTATAGCCTAAAATTTATATGTGAAGCGCCTTGATCAAAACCAAAATGGGGCAAATTTCGAGGGCACAAAGATAGATAAATAAATAAAGTTTATGAAATCGAAAATTAGAAATCATTTTTATACTGTTTCGCAGGTATTGCCAGGCAAACATAACGGCAATTGATGCCAGGGCAAAAATTAATAACCATGAAACAAACCGGGTAGCCAGTAAACTAAAGCACAATGCAACAGGTAAAAGTACGAAAGCAACATTAAAATAAGTTAAATTTAATATCGCGATGTACTCGCTTACCAAACCGTTAACATCAAAAATAAACCCTATAAATTTTAACACTATAAATTTAAGTGCAAATAATAAGCTGATTATAACTGAAATAGAAATAAAAAGCTGGAAACCCCCAATACCATTGCCAACGTTTTCGTACATTGCAAACAGGTACAATACCAGGCTTGCAGTTAAGCAGAACAATAAAAACAAACCAACAAAGGCCCATGGATTTACCAGGCTGCCCTCTCGTTCAACCTGCGAAAGGGCGTGCTTATTGTAAAACGATTGTATGACATTTTGTATATCCCTGCTTAAAAAAAGATTTAGCAGCCCGGTATAAATAAATAAACCAATGATTACCGCAATAATCCAGGGTTGGCGCGAATTACGGATATGGCCGCTTCTTTCCATCACCCCTCGCTGTTTCAAGACAGGCGATAACGCGTTAACGTTAAATAAATTATTTTTCCATATACGGCTAATAAACAGGTTCCCGCGCAAGGGATCAGGTATTATGTAAAACATGGCGATTGAATCTTCCACAAACTGTTGCCTGTTTTCGTTTGCTAATGCTGCTGAATCACGTGGTAGGGTATTGTTTAAAGTGAAATTGCTATTTCCTGCTGATGTTGCCGTGTTTTGCCGGGCATAAACTGCAAAACTTCCTATTGCAACAAACAGAAAACAAAAAAAAGTAAAGCGCATTTTTTTATTTGGGCCTAAAGCATCATTGTGCGGCAAAATTACCTTAATAATTGCGTGTTTTATATATTGGTATGTAATTTACTTCTAAATTATTATCAGTATATACCCTATTATTGTACAACAATCGTGCATTTTTACAAATAAATATGAATAAACTTTTTACGGCTGTTATTAGTTCATTTTTATTGCTGTGCATGGCAGGCCAAACGTTCGGGCAGCAAACGCTGGTTACCGGCGCTAAAAGGCAAGCGCTGGCAGATTTTTCGGCACGCCACAATATTTTATTTTTATCGGGCTATCGAAGGGCATTAACGCTCGCAAAAAGCCGCGGATGGGCTATTACCAGGAAAACAAAAAATGGAGGCCTGGTTTCTTTGCAGGGGCTTAACAGCCTTGGTTTCCCCATATACCTTATCACCGATAATAATACTACTGCCGCAGCTACAACCGGTACCAATACCGTGCAGCCAGGCGGTACAACAGGGTTAAACTTATCCGGGTCGGGTATCTTTTTAAATGATAAACTGGCAATTTGGGATGGCGGTTCGGTATATAAAAATCACCAGGAGTTTGCCGGCAAAACCATTACTATTGAAGATGCCGCCGGTGTACTTGACCATGCTACCCATGTAGCAGGTACCATGATAGCACAGGGGGGTTACCCACCGGCTAAAGGAATGGCATTTAACGCAACCACTTTGCACTCCTATTATTTTGATAATGATGTGGCAAAGATGGGCGCGGCCGCCCCTGCTTTGTTGCTTTCCAATCATTCGTATGGCGATGAGGCCGGCTGGAACTTTAATGATAGCGCTAACAGGTGGGAATGGTATGGCCTACCAGGGGATTCTGTGGACTATAACTTTGGTTTCTATGGGCAAAGGACACAGGCATGGGACTCTATCGCATTTAATGCGCCCCATTACTTAATTGTGGAATCGGCCGGTAACGCACATGCCTACCCCGGGCCGGCCGTTGGTTCCGATTATTATGGCTATCAAAGCACTGCCGACCAAACCCTTGTTGACAAAGGTCCCCGGCCCGCCGGCATCAGCAGCAATACCGGTTACGATGTTATAAGCACAACAGGTAATGCAAAAAATATTTTGACGGTTGGCGCTGTTAACCCATTGCCTTACGGGCCTGCAAACAGCCAGGACATTTCTGTTGCATCGTTCAGCAGTTGGGGGCCAACAGATGACGGCCGTATAAAACCTGATATAGTTGCCGATGGCGTAGATGTGCTTTCATGCGGCAGCAGCAGCCCTGCAAACTATATTACCCTTTCCGGGACTTCTATGTCCGCCCCAAATGTTACAGGATCATTATACCTGCTGCAGGAATACTATGCGGAAAAAAACGGCGGCAACTTTATGCGGGCGGCAACACTAAAAGGGCTGGCGTGTCATACCGCGTTTGATGCTGGCAATGCCGGGCCCGATTATATATATGGATGGGGCCTGCTGGATATGAAGAAGGCCGCGCAGGCTATAACAGATAACGGAACAAAAAGCCTGTTAAAAGAAACTACATTGCCGCAAGGGCAGCAGCAAACCTATAATGTTGTTGCATCGGGCAACGGGCCTTTCAGGGCAAGCATATCGTGGACAGACCCACCGGGCACGCCAACAACTGAAGGAACGGTAAACAGCCGCAACCCAAAACTGGTTAACGACCTTGATATCAGGGTGAGTGACGGCACAACAACCTTTTATCCCTGGGTATTGGATCCGGCAAATCCATCCGTGCCCGCAAAAACAGGCGATAATATTGTTGATAATACTGAACAGGTTTATATTCCGGGCACGGTTGCCGGCAAGGCATATACCATAACAATATTGCATAAAGGCGTTTTGCTGGGCGGATCACAGGATTATTCGCTTATAGTTACCGGAATTGGGGGCAATAGCTATTGCCTATCGGGGCCCTTACCCAATGCAGACTCGCGGGTTAACAATGTAACCCTTTCAAACCTTGATTATTCCCAACCGGCAGGTTGCACAAGCTATACTGATCTTACCAACCTAACCATTCAGCTCGAACAAGGTAAAACCTATCCATTGAGCGTTACATTAGGCACCTGTGGGGCCAACTTTAATAAGGCCGCCAAAATATATATCGACTGGAACGGAGATGGCGTTTTTGAGGCAAACGAGTTAGTTGCCACCACCGGCATTATTAATGCAACAGGCGTTTATAATACAAACATAATTGTTCCTGTTTCAGTTACACCTGGTAATTTTAGTTTAATGCGCGTTGTGTTAACCGAAACAAGCGATACATCGGCAATTACACCTTGCGGGACGTATGCGAAAGGCGAAACGCAGGATTACCGGGTTCAGTTTTTACAAACCAGTACCGATGCAGGTATTACTGCGATTGTTTCCCCCGGTTTAACCGGCACATGCCCTGGCGCAACGCAAGTTACTGTAAGCCTGAAAAACTTTGGCCGCAAGCCTATCAGCAATATCCCGGTTACGGTGGCGGTAACCGCGCCGGGCAATATAGTTACTACCATAAGCCAAACGTATATACCAACACTTGAACCGCTTGAACAGGAAAACTTTACCTTAAACGGCACTTTTAATGCAGTGGCCGGGGCAACCTATAATATTATGGCAACTACCAACCTGGCGAATGACCCGATTAGTGCAAATAACCAGGTATCCGGAACTTTTGCAGTTAGTTTGCCGCCAATTGCGGCTAACCTTTTAGCTTACTACTGCGTTAATAATAAACAATACCAGTTATCAGGTACTGGCGATGGGGAACTGCTTTGGTACCAGCATAGTACAGATACTATACCATTCGCTTATGGTCCAAGTGTGCTGGTAAGCCAGGCGCCTGTAAATAACATCTGGTATGCGGGCCTTAACGATTTTAAAGGCAGCGTTGGCCCGGCTACAAAATATGTTTTTTCGGGCGGGGGTTATAACCAGTTTACACCATATATGCGTGTAAGCACCAAAATTCCGGTAATCATCGAAAGCGCCCGTTTGTATATTGGCAACCCGGGTAGGATAACTTTCAATGTTGCTGATGCAACCGGCGAAATAGTATCAACTACTACAATAAACGCCGTTGCAACCCGCACTAACCCCCAGCCCGGCCCGCAAGCGGACGACCCTAATGACCCCGGCGCGGTTTACAACCTCAATTTGTTATTGCCGGCAGCGGGGGCATACACCATTAGTGCAGTGTACGACAGTACCGCTACTATTTACCGCAGCAACAGCGGCGTAAACGGATACCCGTTTACCATTGGCGATATTTTCAGTATTACGGGGAATAATGCCGCATCTGGAACCGATACCTCGTATTATAAAGGCTTTTACTATTATTTTTATAATATGCAATTAAAAAGCGCCGGCTGCGCTGCTGCTGCCAAACAACCTGTTGCTTTAACCAGGCTGGTTATTACACAAAATGGTACAGTTTTGACTTCAAATTTTTCATCGGGTAACCAATGGTACCTGGATGGGAATGTTATTCCGGGCGCTGCAAATGAAACTTTTACCCCATTAATAAGCGGCAATTACCGGGTTGGCGTAACCCTGAGCACCGGTTGCCAGCTTCAATCGGATAATTATGTTTATGTGCTGGTTACCAATAACAATGACATCGGCCTTGTGGTTTACCCGGTGCCTGCAAGCAACCAACTAAATATTATTTTTGCCGCGAAAGCAGCCGGTAACTTTACATTATCCCTTATAAACGCCGTCGGCCAGGTTGTTTACACCAACGACCAGCCGGTAGCCGCCGGGAATTTCAGTACATCGATAGATATAGCAAACCTGCCGCCGGGGGCTTACGTTTTAAAAATGTTATCCGCGCAAAAGGTTTACAATAGTAAAATTGTTGTTTTGAGGTGATAAGTAAAGGCCAAAGCAGAAAGGCCAAAGCAGAAAGACCAAAACAGAAAGTTCAAAGCAGAAAGCTTTTTCTTTCCAACTTTCCCGACCTTC
>DATCES010000193.1:0-5443 GCA_036509935.1 Mucilaginibacter sp. | reverse complement strand
AATGGCAGCAAATGTACAAATTGCAAAAGTGGTAAACAGGAGGCATTCTATCATTCCTCCCTAAATCTATAGACAAACATTAAACAAAGTGCATAAAAAAAGTTATTATTACTTTTGCGGCATTAACAATCCGGTTCGTTTATGTCTGTATTGGTATTTACTGTTATTATTCTTTTCGGCTCGTATTTTGCCGGGCTCTTAGGTTCATTAACCGGTTTGGGCGGTGGCGTGGTAATTATACCGATGCTTACTTTGCTGCTTAAAGTTGACATCCATTATGCTATCGGCACCTCGCTGGTTTCAGTAATCGCTACTTCCTCCGGCTCGGCTGCCGCTTATGTAAAAGAAGGAATAACCAATATGCGGCTGGGCATGTTTTTAGAAATAGCTACCACCACCGGCGCTTTATGCGGCGCTTTACTTGCAATTTATATCCCCACACATTATATCGCGGTATTATTCGGCGTTATTTTAATTTTTTCGGCAATTATATCTTTACAAAAAAAAGCTGAAAATATTACCATACGAAAAACCTACCTGTCGCAAAAATTAAAGCTTAATGGTAGTTACCCTACCGCTAATGGCATCGTTGAATATGGTGTCAGCAAAGTAGGCGGCGGCTTTTTTATGATGCTTTTTGCAGGTACCATTTCGGGCTTGCTTGGCATTGGCTCGGGCGCGCTAAAAGTAATTGCGATGGATAGCATTATGCGGATCCCCTTTAAGGTATCAACCACTACCAGCAATTTTATGATTGGGGTTACCGCCTCGGCAAGCGCCGTTGTTTACCTGCAACGCGGCTATATCAGCCCGGGCCTGTCAATGCCCGTTGTTATCGGGGCATTGCTTGGCGCGTTAACGGGATCAAAAATATTGGTTCACACTGTATCGTCAACTTGGCTGCGATGGGTATTTGCTGTGGTAGTAACGTTTTTAGCAGGGCAAATGATCTATAACGGGATTACGGGGAATATCTGAAAAAGTTCATAGTTGATGGCTCATGGTTCATAGCAGTTGAAGCTATGAACGATAATCCATGAACAAAAAAACAACACTCATGAAAAAATTTAAAGACAGGGATATCCAATTGCTGCTTGGCCAGGTATTACGGGCCGGTACTGTAATATCTATTACTATTGTTTTATTTGGAGGGATCATTTACCTGTATAATCATGGCGGTGCTAATGCAAATTACAGGGTTTTTATCGGGATACCTGATTTTATAAGGCATTTCAACGACCTTATCTGCAATACCTTCATTTTAAAAGGGCAGGCAATTATTCAAGTCGGCATTATCCTATTAATTGCAACCCCGATAATCCGGGTAATCTGTTCGGCGATTGGTTTTGTGCTCGAAAAGGATTATATGTACCTCGGCATAAGCTTACTGGTACTGTTCATCATTTTTATAAGTATGATAAGCGGGCATGCCGGTTGAATTTTACATCCGCAACCGGTAACAGGTTCATCCTTAATTTGGGGCATTGGTCCTTTTCTGCTCATCCTCATTCCCGGTTTGATGCCTTGGATTTCTTACAGAGGTTTTTCCGAAGTGATATGTAAAAGTTAGCCTTGCTATCTGGCTTTCCACTTTATCAGTTCCCAAAATATTCAGGTTTTGATAATTAATAGCGTACCTGTCCCGCTGCGTATTAAAAATATCTGCGATACTCAATTTTATGCTGCCCCTATTATTAAACAGTTGTTTACCAATGCCAGCATTTATATAATAATTGGCTTTATATTGGTTTTCACCATAAAACGTAGGCGACTCATAATGCCCAAAAATATATGCCGAAACTGTTTTACTGATAATAAAATTTTGGGTGACCGTTAAAATAATATCTTGTACACCCTTATTCAAGCTTCCGTATACCTGGTAAGCCACATAACGCTGGTAGGCGGCATCAGCGCTGAAATCGGCGTTCCACCAGTTTGTAAATACCGCAGGGGCGTTAAACCTTATACCATAGTTATAAATTGTACCAAAGTTTTTATTAGTTGTCACATTTACTTTCGAAGTATCATTCTGATCATAAACATAGAAATCATAAGCAGCCCTGATGATATTACTGTATAATGTGGTTACAAGGGAGTTATTGTAATCGTAGGATAATTCTATTGAATTAGAGTATTCCGGCTTTAAATCCGGATTGCCCGATCTGTAGTCATACAAGTCAAGATAATACAAAAACGGGTTTACCAACTCATAGTTTGGCCTTTGTACCCCCCGGTTGTAACTTAACGAAAAATCGTTCTTATCATCATAGTGATAGGTTAACAGTGCCTGCGGGAACAGGTTTACATAATTGCTGTTAACTACCTGGTTTAATGTAACAGAATTACCTTTTTCAATAGTTTGCTCGGCGCGCAGCCCTGCGGTAAAATCAAATTTGTTAAACTTGCTTTCATAAATAGCATAAGCTGCATTTACATTTTCGGTATATACAAAATGATTGGTTAACGTGGGGTCGTTTTGATATTGCCCGTTTACAAACGGCCCGAAGACCAGGTTGTTATCGCTTACCACGTTGCTGTATTTAATACCGGCCTGTAGTTTTGAGGTTTTTGAAAGCGGATCGGTAAAATCAACCTTTGACAGCCAGTTGCGTATGTTTGACGGCGATAAATTTTGTAACAATAGCGGTTGCCGGTACATGTTGCCCGAAGGATCATAAAAATCATTCGTAATATATTCGTCCGAAGTCCGGTTATAGGTGTAGTAATCTAAATTGGCTGACAACGTTTTCCCGCTCCCATCAAGTTTCCCGTTATAGTTAAGGTTATAATTTACCCTGCTGATATGCCGGTTAAGATCGGAATTGGACATAATTGCTGAATCGGATACGGCCTGGTTTGAAATTTTTAAATTATTGTTTTTTATAAAATTCACGTCATCAACGGAGCCCCCCACTAAAAACCCTATCGTGTTATTTGGCGAGATATAATAGTCGGCGCCAAAACCAAAAGCATTATTATTATCATGTTCAACAGCGTTGTAATTAACATCATAATTACTTACTAAATTATCAAAATTGATGATCCGGTTAGTGGTAAAATTGTGAAATGTTTCATTTCCCGAATTACTGTAATTACCAAATACATTGAACTTGTCAGTCCTGCTGTTAAAAACAATGCTGGCATTATCCTTATAATATTTGCCATAGCCCCCGCTTGCGCTTACTGTAGCGTTTGTACCAATGTTATTGCCTTTCTTTAATACAATATTTACAATTCCGCCGGCAGAGGCATCATATTTTGCCGATCCGCCGGTAATTAATTCAATATGGTCAATTGTATTTGCCTGCATGTCCCGCAAAACGTTAACCAGGTCATCCCATGATAAATTGGTAGGTTTACCGTCAATAGTTATTAAAGCGCCTTGCCTCCCTATAATACTAATAGCATTATTATAAACCGTCACGCCGGTTGATTGCCTTAATATATCATATACCGAATTGCCGGCAGCGCTGATGCTGTTTTGAATATTTAAAATAATCATGCCGGGTTTAACTTCAATCGCAGGCGGGTTGCCAATTACCGCAACTTCATTTAACTGAGTGGCTGATGGGGTTAATATAATGTCTGTAGCAAACAAAGTTTGGCCTGATGTAATACTGTATGGGCCGGTATATGATTTGTTGTAACCAATAGCGGTAACTAATATCAGGTAGGTATCAGGCGGTGTGCCGGCAAACTGAAAAGAACCGTTTTTGCCCGAAACTACAGAACTGACGATGGAAGAGTCTTTAAATTTTAATAAAACAATTGTTGCACCTTCGACAGGACGGTGATTTTCTGTCAAAACTTTACCCTCGATTGCCGGTAGCGTTATTTGCGCGAATAAATTACTTGATAAGCAAATTAGCAACACTGATATGAGGCGCGCGGCAAAAACTTTCATTAACAAATGAAGGTAGAAATTTACTATACAGTTACTTTAAAATTAAAACGGTTGCAATATAGCAATAAAATTAACCGGTTAGGTATAAATTCTTTACCAATTATTAATAATAACTATAATTAAGTATATAATATCAGAAGTTAAAAATATCTGTTTAATTTGCCCCGCCTTGTTGGGTTGCCCCAACAAACCACGTACCCTCCTTTATGCTTCGCCTTTATGGTGTGTTATATAATTCATTCTTCTAAAAAAAACCCGTCATTGTTGGAGGCAAACCAACAATGACGGGGTTAAAAAAGTCGGGATGGTAGTAAAGATTGAAAGCCCCCCGCTGCAAACTTCCGACTAATGACTTCTGACTCACTCATCCTGCAAACCATATTCTTTTTTCAATGCGCCAATCAGGGCAATGGCGTGATGATTTAAGCTATCCGCGTTCGCTGCCTGAGTTTTAAGGAACCTTGAACGCACAAGTTCTACAAATTGATTAAAAACAACCTTGTCTGTTGAAAGCAACGGAGGGTTGGTATTTATAAATGAATCTATGCTTGCCCTTTTATATTTACGGTAAATACCTTGGGAAACAGTATTCGCGGCATCGTTGTATTTAAAATTAAACAACAGCGCCTTTACCTTTCTTACTTCTGTATAAATACCCTGCCCATGTTCATCAAGTGTTTTAAGATATTGCAAACGCTGGTCATATTCTGCCACCAGCCGGTTAATTGCCGGGTTGGTAAAATAACGCAATGATCCCGAGTTTTTCATTTCGAGCAGTGTCGCATCCTGGGCCGCAAATGTTATTCGCATTCCGCCAAATAATCCGTACCAGTATAATTTGCCGGAAGGAATATCCTTTGGATCATTCGCCGAAAGCAATTGCATCAGTGTATCTGCATTTGCGACGCCAAAATTAATATGCGTGATATACTGGTCCAGGTTTGCAGTATCGGCTTTAAGGTCGCTGTAAAGTGTAACAGCATATTCTTTTGCCCGGTTATTTTCGTTGATACGCTCCTGCAGGCTTTCGGCAAAAAAGCCCATTGTTACAGCTAAAAATATCATTAAACCTTCGAGCACGTATTCTTTAAGGCCTTTTTTCTCTACATCGGGGTGGTGGTGTACTTCCATGGTGTTTTCAGTTGGCAGTTTTGAGTTGGCAGTTAGCTGTGTTTCTATTTCGGATGTCGGATTTTCGATCTCGGAATTATTTATTTCGGAATGCGGTCCGCCAATGGGCGGAGCGGAAGTATTTTCTTCATCCCGCTTCGGACTTGCGACTTCGGACTTCAGACTGTCTTCCGGACTTTCGGACTTTCCGACTTCCGGACTTTTTCTCCTACTCATCCGCTAATTTATATTCCTTTTTTAAAGTCTTTATCAGGCTTACCGCATGCCCATTTTCTTCGTTCAGCCTCGCAACATAAACGGCCACTACCCCTTCAAAGATTTTCGCCCTGTTTGCCAATTCAAACATTGTTGCCTTATCCGATTTAATAAGTTTTGCTGATGCATAAGTGGCGGACTTATGGTTGGCTC
>DATCES010000192.1:0-5079 GCA_036509935.1 Mucilaginibacter sp. | reverse complement strand
TAAAGTGCCCATGTAACGCTCGGTATAAATATCATCATACAAGCGCCAGTCGGTAACGGGTGAGTTGGCTATGCCCACCTTGAATATGCCGGGATGGGTAAGCAAGGTGTAGGTAGTGCTGTAACCCCCGTAGCTGGTGCCCATAATGGCCATTTTTGTGGCATCGACAAAGGGCATTTTGGCGAGGTAATTTGCAGTTTCAACAAAATCATTGCTTTCCCATTTCCCCAATTGCTTGTAAACAGCCTTCATAAAGGCGCTGCCGTAATTGGCTGTGCCCCGGTTATTTACATCGGCAACTATGTAACCGTTTTGCGCCAGCCATTGCTGCCATACATCTGTCGAAAAACTGTTGAATACATCGTGCGATTCGGGGCCGCCATAAACCGTCATCACTACCGGGTATTTTTTATTGGGATCGAAATTGAATGGTTTAATGATATAACCATCCAAACTTACCCCATCGGTAGTTTTAAATTTAAAGTATTCGGGGGCCGAATAGGCCTGCGTTTTTAAATAATCGGTTACAGCATGGTTATCTTCCAGTGTCTTGAGGATTTTACCATAGTCGTTGTTTAAGGTAACATGCAATGGGGTGCTTACATTGTTATAGGAGTCGAGGTAGTATTTAGTGTTTGGCGACATGTTGATATCGTGATAACCTGGTACGCCTGACAGCTTTGTTTTATCGCTGCCATCAAATTTGATGGAATAAAACTGCTGCTCCAGGCCCCCGTCTTCCGCCGATAAATAGAATATTTTTTTTGTTTCAGGGTCAATGCCTGTTACTTTTATCATATCCCAATTGCCTTTGGAAACCTGGTTAATCAGCTTGCCATCATAATTATAACGGTAAATATGGTAATAGCCCGAACGATCAGACACCCAGAAAAACTCTTTTGATTTTTCTGGGAAATACACCATATCGTTCACATTGGTATAAAAATTAAAAATGGCTACCCAGGTAGTGTCCTGTTCTTCCAGCACCACGTGATGTTCGCCTGTTTTTACATTAAAAAAGTAAAGCTTCATGTGGTTTTGCGCCCGGTTAAGGGTCATCATGGCCAACACGTTGGGCGTACTTGTCCAGTAGATGCGCGGGATATAAAAATCCCCGGTTTCATCAGGCGCAAGCCATACTTTTTTGCCGGATGCTACGTCAATGACACCAATTTTTACCGAAGGGTTAGCATCGCCCACCTGCGGGATGGGAATGTGCACCTGCTCGGGGTGTACCCCTTCATAATTGGTCATCTGGAAATCGGGCACCGCATGTTCATCAAACTGCCAGAATGCTATGTATTTGCTGTCCTTCGACCAGTTCCAGGCCTGCGCCTGCCCAAATTCTTCTTCATAAACCCAATCGTAATGGCCGTTAAAAATACCATTTTCACTTGTTGAATCCCTGGTTAACTGTTGCTCTGCGCCGCCTGCAAAATTGTAAACAAACATATTGCCGTTGCGTTCGAGGCCTACTTTTGTGCCATCGGGGGATAGCTCCGCCGTGCGGGCGTCCCTGGCGGCCTGTTTTAGTTGTTTGGTATCAACATTATAATCAAAATAATCGGATATGGCCGAGCGGCGGAATATATGCCTGGTATTGGTTTTAAAAACAAGGTGTTTGGAGTCATGCGACCATTGGAACGATTCGTAATCGAACGGCTTAACGCTTCCGGGGAAGGTGATACCCGTTTTTGTAAATATCAATTCATCCTGCAAAGTTTTTGGATCCATTGAACGAATCTCATCGTTGTTTATGTAGGAGTATTTATTGCCCTCGTTTGTCCAGTTAACGCTTTGCGGTCCCGGGCTCCCGTACAGGCTGCCGCCTGACCGTAAAGCCCCGGCCAAACTGCCATACTGTTGTTTGGTTTGTGCTTTAAGGCCAAAATACAACAGGCAGCATAAGGCGGACGTGAAAACTACTTTAATCCGCATAAATTGATAGTTCATAAAAATGGATTTGAATTTTATTAAGCCGATAAAACTAATGGAATTACTTTGGATAGGCAAGAGGCGAAAGGCGAAAGGCGAAAGGTGAAAGGTGAAAGACTTCCGAAGTTTTAAAAACTTCGGAAGTCTGATGTTTCTTTCAGACTTCCGGACTTCCCGACTTTCGGACTCAAAACGTATCTTTACACAAAAAAAGCCTGTATGATTGGAAAAACGCCCAAAGAATCACATACCATAATGAATGAACTGGTATTGCCCAACCATACCAACCCGCTAAATAATTTAATGGGCGGGCGTTTGCTGCACTGGATGGATATTGCAGCAGCTATATCGGCTCAAAAACATTGCAACCGTATTGTAGTGACGGCCTCGGTTGATAATGTTTCGTTTAAACAACCTATTAAGCTGGGCGATGTGATTACTATTGAGGCAAAAGTGTCGCGGGCGTTCACTACCTCCGTTGAGGTAAGGCTTAATGTTTACGCGGAAAATATACCATCGGGCACAAGGATTAAAAGCAACGAGGCTTATTATACTTTTGTGGCACTTGATAAGGATGGGCATACTATACCCGTACCTGAATTATTGCCCGAAACACCTGAGGAAATAACATTATTTGAAGGCGCCCTGCGCCGCCGCCAGTTGCGCCTGATACTTGCCGGCAAAATGAAACCTGGTGATGCTACGGAATTGAAAGCTTTGTTTTTTGGGGAAGAGAAAGAGTAATATCTTTACTTGTCGTAAATCATTGTAGTAACAGCATCCTTGTTTTGTAACGTCGTTCATCAGCTCCCTAATGCAACAATATGATCAAATTCTTCCCGCTTCAGGCCCATCACGGATAGCCTTCCCTGGCGCACCAGGTGAATTTGCTGCAATTTTTCATCGGCTTTTATTTGTTCAAGGGTTACGGGCGTTTTGAGGGGTTCAACGGGTACCAGGTCAACAACTACCCAGTTTGGGTCGGTAGTGGTGGGGTCCTGGTAAGCCTCTTTCGCCACTTTGGCTATGCCCACTACTGCTTTGCCTTCGTTGCTATGGTAAAACAGCACCAGGTCGCCTTCCTTCATTTCGCGTAAATTATTGCGCGCCTGGTAATTGCGTACGCCATCCCAAAAGGTGCGGCCATCCCGGTTAAATTTTTCCCAACTGTATTTTTCGGGTTCTGATTTTACGAGCCAATAGTTCATGATGCGGATTTATGATTGGGTAAAATTGTGAAAAAGTTGGGGGATTAGGAAATGGGGAAGTTTTGTACAGACAGTGGCAGGATTTGACTTTTCAATAATATCACGTGAGCGGGCGCTCAAAATTTCCGACATCGACTGTGGATGTATGAATTGATGTTGAGTAATTTCATATTTTATAATGTCCGTCCGTTCCAGGTACCGGTACCATAGGTGTTCGGTAGATTGAAAATAAAGCGTTGGGATGTGCGATTCCCTCCTCGGGGAGGGTACAATGTCATTAAGTTAAGAAATAAATGTCTGATTATCAGGAATTTACTTTGTTTTATTGGGTTATTTTTTGTATATTTAGTTCATACTCAATTAGTTAATATGCAAAAAAAACCTCATATTTCATCATAGAAAAATTGAGGGAAGCAATTTTCAGCCGGGAGCTGGCCCTGAAATTTAAAATGAAGGAACAAGACTTTACCAGAAACCGAAAGCAGCCATTCAGCGCAGCTTTGCTTTTTATGCTGAATTTATTAAGAAGGAGCCTGACGATTGAAATAGATGGCTTTATAGGTCATTTAAACGGTTGTTTATCTTCGGGCAATATGCGGCGTTTTACCTCAAGCGCATTCATCCAAAACAGAAAAAAGATCAACCCCGGGGTCTTTAATCATTTGTCAGAAATAGTGGTTGAAAATTTTTATGCAGACAATAATACATGGAACCTTTTTAGGGGGTTTAGGATACTTGCTGTGGATGGTTCCTGGATTACCCTCCCTTTTACTTCGGAACTAAAAACATGTTATGGGGTATCCAAGAACGCATCCGGGGCGGAGATTGTACAAGCAAGAGCCTCTGTTTTGTATGACGTTTTAAACGATATAACACTGGATGCTGTTTTAGAAAACCTAAACATCGGGGAACGGGAACTGGCATTAAGGCACTCCTATCAATGGAAAAAAAATGATTTGATTATTTATGACCGGGGATACCCATCCTATGATATTGTAAATGAACACATTAATAAAGGTGTGGACTGTCTGATACGGGTAAAAGTCACGCATTGTGCAAGCGTAATAGCATTTGTGGCTACGGGCAAAAAATCTGCAATAACAGAAATACACCCAAGCAAAAACCAGCAATTTAAAGACAAAGAATACAACAGGCATAGTACCCTAAAAGTGCGCCTTTTACGAATAGAACTACCTGGCGGAGAAGTAGAGGTATTGATGACAACTTTATTGGATAGCCAGAAATACCCTGCTAAGATGTTTAAAGAGTTGTATTTCTTAAGATGGGGTATTGAAACCTTCTACGACGAATTAAAGAATAAACTTAAGGTAGAGCATTTCACAGGTTATTCCAAGGTAAGCATCCAGCAGGACTTCTTTTGCGCCATCTTTATCAGCAACCTGCAATCAGTTATGGTCAATGATCTGGGAGATGAGTTATCTGTCCAAAATCAAGAAAAAAAATACAACTATAAAATAAACACCAATTTATCGTATGGTTTTTTAAAAAACCGGATTTTAGAACTGCTTTACCAACAGGCACCCCTGGACGAAATATTTCAGGAACTGGAAACCTTGTTCCTTAAAAATACCGTCCCGATACGAAATGATCGAACCCACCCGAGAAATATGGATAAATATAAACACAGAATAATCCCTAAAGTCACTAAAAACCAGAAGGATGCTATATAAATATTCTCAACTAATTGATTATTAGATAATTACATACAACTATGTACATAAAAAACTGATTATCAGATGATTAATCACTAACTTAATGACATTGGGGGAGGGTTGGGTGGACTGTGAAATGGGGGGAGGGGTTTCGCCGCTATCTTGGACGGTGTTGAAAGCTTGAAACGGTTGTTTAGATAGTTCGCCAACGCCCCGCCCCAAGGCGGGAATCGCACTTGCCCAACGCTTTTTTAAATCTTCCG
>DATCES010000191.1:0-5808 GCA_036509935.1 Mucilaginibacter sp. | reverse complement strand
AACCCTGACGAACTTAAAGTAAAACCTAAGCTTATATTTATGAGCTATGGCAGTAAAGAAGGTCAGTCTTCTGGCGTAGCAGCTGCTGCGGATAAATTGAAAGCCGCAGGTTATAATGCTGTTTCATATGTATCAGATGGTACAGCTCATGAATTCCTAACCTGGCGCCGCAGCTTGCATGAACTTGCGCCGTTATTGTTTAAAGATTAAATAACCGCCCCGGTGACCGGATATGTTCAAACAGATTGTTGCATTGCGGAGGTGATTAAAATTGCCTCCGCTTTTTAAAACCTTTTGTGGTAAGCAAAATTTGGTAAAGGCTCCGCCTAAACATTATATTTTAAGGTTTCTTTAAATAATAATGCCAATCAAGAGTCAAGAGTCAAGAATCAAGATAAGAAGATAAAAACCAATACAATTTACTGCACCTCGCCTGACTTAGTCTGCTTGATTTTGTTGATATTAATGGATTTTTTTTATATTGCAGCCATTTCTTGACTCTTGGTTCTTGACTCTTGATTCGCATTTTTCAGATTTCCTATTTCAGGAAAAATAAAATTTAAACTATTATTTATTTATGTTTGACGATATCCCGCCCAAATTTTCGGTGCCTAATAAATAATTAAAGTTCATTTGTGATTTTTTAAATACGTAGTATTCGAACTATGAAAGCCAAAAGCCTTTGCATACTTGTACTGCCGATTTTTATGCAAATGCCATCACTTTTCGGACAAAGCAAGGTAGATGCTGTAGTGAATATTGTAAAATCGGTTACCGGTTTTGCAGACCGCCAGTTGGTCGAGAAGATTTATATTCATACAGATAAACCTTACTACGCCATTGGCGACACCCTGTGGTTTAAAACTTACTTATTTAATGCGGCCTATCTTAACGCGTCAGCAAAAAGCGGTATCGCTTATATTGAAATCGCAGACGGGCAGAACAAGGTGGTAAAACGGCTGATGGTAGCTATGTATATGGGGCTGGGCTGGGGCAATATAGCGCTTAACGAAAAAGAGTTCCCTCAGGGGAATTATTATCTGAGGGCCTATACCAACTGGATGCGCAATTTTGACAATCATTATGTATTTGAAAAGCAATTCTCCATTATCAGTCCCGGCGAAAAGGATATGCTCATCAATGCAAAAATAAATGTGAAGGATATTGCGGGCAAACAAAAAGCCAGTATAAAACTTGACCTTACTAAAATTGACCGGCAGCCTGTAAGGTTTGCCGATTTTCAGTTAAATATTAAACAAGGGAACAAGGTATGGTATAAAGATAAAGCCGGCACCTTAATAGATGGGACTATTGCATTTAATTTTGATGTACCTGAAAAAGCCGATCCGGGTAAATTATCGATCACGCTCCAGGATTTAAAGAAACCTGAAGATAACCCGATATATGACATCCCCATCCTGTTTAACCGCCCGGAAAATATCGATCTGCAATTTATGCCCGAAGGTGGGTATATGGTAGCCGGTTTGACCAACCACATTGCCTTTAAAGCCTTGTCCGAAGATGGAAAAGGCACGTTTGTTTCGGGAATTGTATATAACAACCAACAGCAGGAAGCGCTCTCCTTTCATTCGACGCACCTGGGGATCGGGTCATTTAATTTAAAGCCACAAACCGGAGAAACCTATACCGCAAAAATAAAACTGCCCGACGGTACATATTCAAAGCCTTACGCTTTGCCACTGGCCAAATCGTTGGGTTTAGTTTTAAAAGTGCTTAATAGCCTGGATGCTGATTCGCTGTCTGTTGACATTGCCGCCACGCGCGATTTGCAGGACGTTAATAACACCTATTACCTCATAGGGCAATCAAGGGGTATCGCTTGTTACGGGGCCCTTATAAAGCTGAATGCACGGGAAAACAAGATCAGGATCAGCAAAGCTCTTTTCCCCACCGGGATTGCCCGCTTAACTTTATTGGATGCCAATCAACAGCCGTTAAATGAGCGCATAGTTTATATCGACCATGACGATTATCTGCGTATCCATCTCGCCACAGACAAAAAGGATTATACAAAAAGGGATAGCGTAGGTTTGGATATGATGGTGGCCGACAAAGATGGCAAACCTGTACCTGGTAGTTTTTCGGTAGCAGTTACTGATGATTCTCAAATTAAGACCGATAGCCTAAAATACAATTCACTTAAAACCGATATATTATTAGCCTCAGATCTGAAAGGCAATATTGAAGACCCCGGCTATTATTTCCCCAAAAAATATACCGCAGAAATTTGGCAGCATTTAGATGACCTTCTGCTGGCGCAAGGCTGGGTAAATTATGACTGGAAGGCCATATTTCTGCCACCTGCTGAGTTGCCGTTTGCAGCGGAAACTAACTTTTCTGTTAAAGGAAGGGTAACCAATGCTTTTAATAAGCCCGTAGAAAGATCGAAGGTTGTGCTGCTGTCGAAAAAACCGTCATTCTTCAGGGATACCATTACCGATAAAGCCGGGATGTTTCGTTTTGTAAACATCTATCCTTCTGATACCCCCGCTTACTTTATCCAGGCAAAAAATAAAAGAGGGAAAAGCATGAATGTGGGCATAACCGTAGAAGAATTTAAGCCCCCGGTTTTTTTCCCTTCTGCAATAAGGATGGTACCCTGGTATGTCAATATCGACAGTACACAGGCAAAAACCATCAGCAATTACGTTACTTTCAAACAGGAACTGTATAAACAGGTAGGGGCACATGTGCTTAAAGAGGTGAAGATCATTGGTAAAAAAGTAATCAAAGATTCAAAAAACCTCAACCGCGATGGCGGATCAGACCTGGCTTTTGACCAGGAAGACATGGATAAGGCGGCTAAAATGACCCTCGGAGATTGGATATACAAGAATATCAAAAGGTTCCACCTCGGAGGTTTTAACGCACCGTTCACTTATTTTATTGATGGCAAAGTTTTTCATCTTATCATTGACGGCATGGACATTGATTACGCACTTCCTCCTATGAGCGCTTATGAACACCAGAAATACGTAAAGAATTACCTGGATTATTATATGGCCGAAGATATAAAAGGGGTTGAAGTAATGATTTCGCCAAAGTATGAAACTGTTTATGTGAAATATTTTGCCGGAATTGGAGCAATTCCTGGTGCAGATGCCTATCTTGAGGTGACAACCTATTCAGGTTCAGGGCCTTTTATGAAAACCACCCCTGGGATCTATTTATATAAGCCAATACCATTCGCTCCTCAAAAGCAATTTTACAGCCCTAAATATATAAGCAAGGCTACTGATTTTTTTGCCGATGCACGCTCTACCATTTACTGGTCGACAAATATCATTACAGACAAAAAGGGCAAGGCTAAATTTTCATTTTACACATCCGATAAACCGGGCACTTACACTGTTTGGATAAATGGGTGTGATATGAATGGTAATTTAGAAAGCACTGCCAGAAAAATAATCGTTAAATAAACAGTCGCTCTTTATGTATGTTTAATTATTCATATAACAATTAAGTGTATCTTTCATTTTTTATTTTGGTATCAACCGTATTTTATAAAAATATTTATTTATGATTGACGATATCCCGCTCAAATTTTCGGTGCCTGATAAATAATTAAAGTTCATTTGTGATTTTTTAAATACGTAGTATTCTAACTATGAAAGCCAAAAGCCTTCGTACACTCGTGTTGCTTGTTTTTATGCAAGCATCATTACTTTTTGCACAAAATAAAACCGGCACCGTAGCGGGAATAGTAAAATCGGTTACGGATCTTACGAACAACCAGGCTTTAGAAAAAATCTATATCCATATAGATAAACCTTATTACGCCGTTGGCGACACCCTTTGGTTTAAAGCTTACTTATTTAATGCGGCTTATTTGAATGCATCTGCAAAAAGCGGCATCGCTTATATTGAAATTGCGAATGAACAAAACCAGGTAGTAAAACGGCTGATGGTATCGATGTATGCAGGCCTGGGATGGGGCAATATCACGCTTAATGAAAAGGAATTTCCGCAAGGAAATTATTATCTGAAGGCCTATACCAACTGGATGCGCAATTTTGACAGTCATTATATTTTTGAGAAGTCTTTTTATATCAGCAGCCCCGGCGAAAAAGATATGCTTATCAATGCCAAAATGAGTGTTGAAATGGCGTTGGGTAAACAAAAAGCTCGTGTAAAACTGGAACTAAACAGCGTGGCGCAAAAACCTGTCCGGTTAACCGATTTTCAATTGAAAGTTATGCAGGGCAGTAAAGTTTTGTATAAAGACAAAGTAAGCAGCGCTGTAGACGGCGCTGTTGATTTTAACTTTATTATCCCCGAAAAAGCCGACCCCAACAAGCTGGTTGTTACTTTGCAAGGCTTAAAAAAGGATGAAGAAAACCCGGTTTACAATGTACCGGTTGTATTTAACCGGCCCGGTAATATTGATCTGCAATTTATGCCCGAAGGCGGCGCTTTGGTAGCAGACCTGGAATCGCGTGTCGCTTTTAAAGCTTTGGCTGAGGATGGCAACGGCGCATTTGTTTCAGGTTCGGTTTTTAACAGCAAACAGCAGGAAGTACTTGCTTTTACATCAGCTCATTTAGGCATAGGATTGTTTCATCTGCGCCCGGCAGCCGGTGAAACGTATGTTGCCAGGCTAAAATTACCCGATGGTTCTTTTTCAAAGCCATATCCTCTACCTGCCGTTAAGTCATCCGGTATCATATTAAATGTAATCAACCGGTTCGGGGCCGATTCGCTGGATGTTGATATTGCCGCCACGGCCGATCTGCAACCTGGCAATGCGGGCTTTTACCTCATTGGGCAGTCGCGCGGTGTTGCCTGTTATGGCGCTTTGATTGCCATCGACAGCAAAAAAACAAGGGTGAAAGTAAGCAAAGCTATTTTCCCAACAGGTATAGCCCGGTTAACGTTATTAAATGCGGATAAACAGCCCTTGAACGAGCGTATAGTTTACATCGATCATGGCGATCACCTGCATATCGATATGACGGGCATGAAAAACATTTATGCTACCAGGGACAGCATAGGTTTGGATTTTACAGTAACCGATCATTCCGGCAAACCAGTGAGGGCCAGTTTTTCGGTAGCGGTAACTGATGATGGACAGGTGAAAAATGACAGTTTAAAAAATAACACGCTTAAATCGGCAATCTTATTGACCTCCGACCTGAAAGGATATATTGAAGACCCCGGCTATTACTTCCCCGCAGTGTTGACAGAAGCGATATGGCAGCGCCTGGATAATTTGCTGTTAACGCAGGGCTGGGTAAATTACGATTGGAAAGCGGTATTTAGCCCCGCTGCAGTATTGCCTTTTGCAGCGGAAGCCAATTTTTCGGTAAAAGGTAATGTAACCAATGTTTTTAACAAGCCGCTTGCAAAAACAGAAGTTATACTCTTATCCAAAAAGCCATCAATCCTGAAGGATACGGTTACCGATAAGAACGGCGAATTTAATTTTACCAATATCTTCCCCGCAGATACGGCGGTCTATCTCATCGAAGCTAAAAACAAAAAAGGAAAAAACTATAACGTGGGCGTTGACGTGGAAGAATTTAAGCCGCCTGTTTTTAATAACCCGATGACCACCCTCATGCCGTGGTATGTGAATATCGACAGCAGCCGGATAAAAACCATCAATAATTACTATCTCTATAAAAAAGAACAGGATAACCAGCCGGGTGTTAACCGGCTTAAAGAGGTAAAAATTATAGGGCAAAAGGTTATTAAAGATTCCAAAAACCTGAATGGCAACGGCGGGTCGGATTTTGCCTTGGACCAGGAAGATCTTCAGAAAGCAGATAAGACTTCTCTCGGTGATCT
>DATCES010000190.1:0-5911 GCA_036509935.1 Mucilaginibacter sp. | reverse complement strand
CCCGTGTTTTTTACGTTAGGCTAAACGCGTTTAGCCCCACAAACCGCAAAAATTATGTTAGGCTAAACGCGTTTAGCCCCGCAAAACCCAAAAATTACGATAGGCTAAACGCATTTAGCCCCTCAAAACCCAAAAATTACGAGGGCCTAAACGCATTTAGCCCACCGGAATACCCTTTTAAAAAGTCTAAAATGCCCTATAGCCGGTAAAATTACTTGCAGGGATGCAGGTAAAGGGGCGCTTAGGCCGATGGGTTGGTTAACATATTTCATTAAACCACTCCCAATCTGCGGGGGCATCCACAGGGCCTGGCATTTTAAAAGTCCCTCCGTACCGGGTCAGGGGGACTGAAACGCCGCTCATTTGTTGATAATCTTTTTTTGACTATTCCCCCAATTCTGCCCAACTTCGCAATCCAATAATTGAAGACGTGAAATCACATAATCAAAAAATAGCATCGGAGCTTTCCATCGCCGAAAAACAGGTAAGCGCTACGGTTGAATTGCTTGATGGCGGCGCTACTGTCCCCTTTATTTCGCGCTACCGTAAGGAAGTTACGGGTACTTTGGATGAGGTGCAGGTTGCAGCCATACGCGACCGCGTACAGCAACTGCGCGACCTGGATAAACGCCGCGAAGCCATCCTGAAATCCCTCACGGAAATGGGGAAACTTACCCCCGGACTGGAAACGCAGGTGAACGAAGCCGAAACCATGGTTGCCCTGGAGGATATTTACCTGCCCTATCGCCCGAAAAGAAAAACACGGGCCACCACCGCCCGCGAAAAAGGTTTGCAGCCTTTGGCCGACCTGCTGATGGAGCAAAACAGGATTGACCCGGAAACCGAGGCCATCAAATATATTGATGAAGGAAAAGGGGTAAAAACCTTTGAAGAAGCGTTAGCCGGGGTAAGGGATATTATAGCAGAGTTTATTAGCGAAAACGCTGATGCGCGTAACCAAATGCGGAACCTGTTTATAGAAAAAGGGGTTTTTCAGTCGAAAGCAATTGAAGGCAAGGAGCAGGAAGGCATAAAGTACAAAGATTATTTTGATTGGGTGGAACCAGTAAAAACAGTGCCCTCGCACCGCATACTGGCTATGCGCCGCGGCGAAAAGGAAGGCGTATTATGGCTGGACATAAAACCGGCAGAAGAGGAAGCGGCAGGCCTGCTCGAAAAGATATTTATTACCGGCAATAACCCAGCTGCCAACCAGGTAAAACAGGCCATTACCGATGGTTACAAACGTTTGCTGAAACCATCGATGGAAACCGAGGTGCGCCTGTTCACCAAAAAGAAAGCCGATGAAGAAGCTATCCGGGTTTTTGCGGAGAACGCACGGCAGCTTTTATTAGGCGCGCCGCTTGGGCAAAAACGCACTATGGCTATTGACCCGGGTTTCCGCACGGGCTGCAAGGTAGTTTGTTTGGACGAACAGGGCAAACTGCTGGAATATACTGCCATTTTCCCGCATACCGGCGCCGGGCAGGCAAAAGAGGCCGAAAAAACAACCCTGTACCTTTTCGGAAAATATAATATAGAAGCCATTGCCATTGGCAATGGTACGGCAGGCCGCGAAACAGAAGTGTTTATACGCAACCTTAACCTGCCAAACGCGGCAATAGTGATGGTGAACGAGAGCGGGGCCTCCATCTACTCGGCATCGGATGTGGCGCGTGAAGAGTTCCCTGATAAAGACGTTACCGTCCGTGGCGCGGTATCTATAGGCCGCAGGTTAATGGACCCGCTGGCCGAACTGGTGAAGATCGACCCGAAATCAATCGGGGTAGGGCAATACCAGCATGATGTGGATCAAGCCAAATTGCAAACCTCGCTGGACGATACCGTGATGAGCTGCGTAAATGCCGTAGGTGTTGAACTGAATACAGCATCAAAGCAAATACTGGCGTATGTATCGGGACTTGGCCCGCAGTTGGCGCAAAATATTGTGGAATACCGGGATCAGAACGGCGCGTTTAAACGCCGCGACCAGCTAAAAAAAGTGGCGCGCCTGGGCGAAAAGGCTTTTGAACAGGCAGCCGGGTTTTTGCGCATCCGCCATGCCGAAAATCCGCTTGATACCAGCGCAGTGCACCCCGAAAGGTATGCACTTGTTGAGCAAATGGCCAAAGACCTTAAATGTTCGGTAAAAGAACTGATGGGTGATGATAAACTGCGTAAAAGTATCCCGCTGCTTAAATATGTTTCGGATACCGTAGGTTTGCCCACGCTGAATGATATAATGGCCGAACTTGCCAAACCCGGTCGCGACCCGCGCGAACAATTTGAGGCTTTTAGTTTTACCGAAGGCGTGAATGGTATTGGCGACCTTAAAATTGGCATGAAACTGCCCGGCATAGTAACCAATATCACCAATTTCGGGGCTTTTGTGGATATTGGCGTTCACCAGGATGGGCTGGTACATTTAAGCCAGATCACTAACCGCTTTATTAAAGACGCTAACGAAATACTGAGGGTAGCCCAAAAGGTTGAGGTAACGGTTACTGATGTGGATATTAACCGCAAACGCATTGCCCTGTCAATGAAGGAAAATGAACCGAAGCCTGCCGGAATGCAAAGAAGGGAACCGGTGAATGTGCAAAGGCCGGTACAAAAGCCCGTGTTTAATAAAAAGCCTGAACCCCAGCCGGAAAGCGACCTGCAAATAAAACTGGCGGCTTTGAAGGATAAATTCGCGTAAATAAACCAGGTGCAGGGGTGCCGTATATGGCATACCCTATTATTTTTATGCTCTTTTAGTTTTGAACGGATATATTTTTAAGTTATTTTATTGACATCCCGGGTACGCTGCCCGGCACATCTCATGATTACAACCATCATCTTCGATCTCGGCGCGGTTTTAATTGACTGGAACCCGCACTACTTGTACCGCACTTTATTTAACGATGAAGAGGAAATGAAAAATTTCCTGGCCACCATTTGCACTTCCGACTGGAACGAGGAACAGGATGCCGGCCGCTCATTACAGGACGGCACAGAGATACTTGTTAAACAATTCCCGGAGCATGAAGCAAATATCCGTGCCTTTTACTCCCGTTGGGAAGAAATGCTGGGCGAACCATTGTGGGATACCGTTGAGATATTTAAAGAACTTAAGGCGTGCAATAAATACAGGATATATGCGCTCACCAATTGGTCGGCAGAAACATTCCCGGTTGCTTTAGCACGATACGATTTTTTGACATGGTTTGATGGCATTGTAGTATCCGGCACCGAAAAAATGAGGAAACCGGCACCAGGGTTTTATCAAATATTACTCGATCGCCACCTGGTAAGGCCGGAGGAAACTTTATTTATTGATGATAATTACCGCAATGTACTTGCTGCTGAAAAGATGGGGATACGTACTGTTCACTTTACCTCAGCAGCACAATTGAGGGAAAAATTGATGGAACTTAAGGTTTTGTAAGATGATGATGCAAATGCCTACTTTTTTAGGTGAAGAATCGAAAAATCACTATTTGCTTTTTTAATAATATTACCCAGCATCCCCAAGCCTGTTATCTCCATTTCAACTAAATCGCCGGGTTGCAGCCATTGGGGTTTATAGGCAGGGTCATTAAGCAATCCTGTGCCATTGAGCTCCAAAAAGCATCCTGTCCCTACGGTTCCTGATCCTATCACATCGCCCGGCAGCACATTGCAGCCATAAGCGCAGCGTTCAATAATTTCGGCGAAGGTCCAATCCATATCGGCCATATTACCTTTTGACACTTCTTTGCCGTTAACAACGCATTTCATATCTAAATTATAGGCGTTGCCTGTATGCCCCGCTTTAGGGGCTATCTTATATTTTTCCAGTTCATCCGGCGTTACCAGCCAGGGGCCAATAACCGTGCTGAAATCTTTGCCTTTTGCAGGGCCTAGGTTCAGCCGCATTTCTTCCGCCTGAAGGGTACGCGCGCTCATATCATTCATAATCATATACCCCGCTATCAGGCTGTCGGCATCAGCGGCTTTAATGTTGCGGGCTTTTTTATTTAATACAACGGCAACTTCCAACTCAAAATCGAGTTGCTGGAAATGGTCGGGCATACACTCAATCTCCCCGGCGCCCTGTATGGCGTTATGATTGGTAAAATAAAATACGGGGTATTGGTCAAACCCGGGTATCATGGCAACCCTGCGGTTACGCCTCGCAGCTTCCATATGCTGCCTGAAAGCATACCCATCCCTGCATGATGTAGGGTGTGGCACCGGCGCCATCATCTCAAAAAACAATTCTTCCTTAGCTTCCCTTTTTTTCGAACTTATCTCTTTATTAATTCGTTGGGCACGTTCCATCAGTTCATCCCCGCCCCATAAAAATTCATTCATATTATCGGGGATCAGCTTATCGCAGGAGTTCAGGTTATAAATATGCCCTTTTATAAAAACACCCAAATGCTCAAGGTCTTCGGTTTTGTAGGATACTAACTTCATTGGTTTGGATTGGTTATAGACATCAAAAATAAGTTATTTATTGTAAAGCCAGCAACGTTGTAGAGGCCCTGCCATTAAAGAATATTCAGCGCCTGTTCCAAATCTTTAATCAGGTAACCGGCCTCTTCCAGGCCGCCAAAAACCCAGGCGCCAAAAAAAATCCAAACGTTTCCCGCTTTTATGGCTACCTCGCTTGGCGTTGCAAATATGCCCATTCCTATTACAAGGCTGACAACGATCATGGTAAGGTCAAAGCGGTTAAGTCTCGGTTTTATGCTCATTAATTTATCTAAATGTTTATTTTCTAAATTTATATTTTACTTTTGTTAAAGTTAACCCCGATTAATTTTTGATTAATAACTATTGTTTGCGCAATATAATGGAAACCTTTTTGAAGCAATTTAAGCAAATATTAACAACAGCAATGTTTATGTTTTTTATTGCGCCGGTAATTGCACAGGTAAAGCATCCCGATGTTGCCACGGTGCAATATCTTCCGCTAAGCGCTCAACTTAAAGAGTTCTATCATATAGCTTCACAAGCCAATGTTGCTTTTGTATATCCGAAAGAGTTTAAAGAGATCAAGGCTCCCAATAATGAAGATTTTTCTTTCGATTATGCTTTGGAACTGCCCGGCAAAGATTTTGAAATATGGTTCCAGGTAAAATCGGAAAAGGCAAATTGGGCCAGTTACCTGCATTCTCAAAATAAGCCAAATGCACAATTAGCTAACCCTGACTCTGCATATAACGATTTGGGTAAAGCCCAGGCCATCACATTTGCCGGCGACCAAAAGTATTTTGCAAAAATTATACCGCCAGATGTGCTGGCGCGTTATAACGCTGATGCGGGAAAATCGTACCTGTTAACGCTGCCCGACCTGCCTCAAACAAAGCATTATAAATATGCACTGCTGATCACCCTTCAAAAAAACCATACCGGTACTATCCTGGCAGTTTGCTTTACCAATGATAAAGGCCCCGATTTTTTTAAAAATATTAATAAAGCAAGTAACTGCCTCAAATTTAAACCCTGATTTTATAATGTTAATAAGTTAGCACATTTGAATGACGGGTTCTGTGTGGAAATACTATTTTTGCTGGTGAACGTCATTGGTCATTGCATGGCGATGAATTTACTCACCATCCGAAGGATCCCTTTGGAGGTGCGTAAACATTCAAGCGGCATTAATGCAAATGACCAATGACCAATGACCAATGATATGGCAGTAGATTATAGTGATGACAGCATCCGTTCGCTGGACTGGAAAGAGCATATCCGTTTGCGGCCGGGAATGTATATTGGTAAACTGGGCGATGGCTCGGCTTATGACGATGGCGTTTACGTGTTGCTAAAAGAGATCATTGACAACTCCATTGATGAGTTTGTGATGGGCGCCGGTAAAACCATTGAAGTAAGCATGAGCGACCATAAGGCTACTGTGCGTGATTACGGGCGGGGTATACCT
>DATCES010000189.1:0-3755 GCA_036509935.1 Mucilaginibacter sp. | reverse complement strand
GCTTTTTCACATTGCCGCCCACACCGGCAATGCACGACATTTCTGCAATTCCTTTCCTATCAAGTTGCACTGCAATATAATTAGCCATTTGTGCAGCGCTGGAGCAACCCGAACACGAGTAAACAATTGGTTTCATCATTTGGTTTGTCTCCATCTTAATAACAATTTTAGAAAATACAAATCCCGTTTGCCATTGAAACCTCAATACCTATGACTTACTCATACAATATTGCAGTTTCTTCCTGGCCGGGAACTTCAATATCAATTTTAGCGTTAATTTTTTTCAGTCCTTTCCTTCTTGAGATAACAAACCACGTAAGTGGAATTACACCCCCTAAGGTGAATAAAGCCCCGCCTATCATACGCAGCCATGTAAATGTTTGAAACCCGGTACTTTCAATAAATGTATGGCTTCTGGCGAACCAGAGCCCCTGTTCGGTTACTGTTTTAAACTGCCAGATACCGGCCGGGAACAGATCAAGAAATACCATCAGGAGTAAACCAATATTTATAGACCAGAAAGCCGTTTTGATTATGCGCGGTCTCCACCACTCTGGTTTTACCAATAACTGACAGCAAAATAAAACAATTGCTAAAGCCAGGTTGCCATATACCCCCATCAATGCCGCATGCCCGTGGTTAACCGTTAAATAAGTGCCATGTTCGTAATAATTGGCAATGGGCAGGTTAATGATAAAGCCAAGTACGCCGGCCCCGAAAAAGTTCCAGAAATTAACTGCTACCAGAAATAGGAATACTTCCGGAAATCCAAATTGTTTATTAGTATCTCTTTTTGCCCCGTTTTCATTCTCTAATATTTGTGGCAATTTGCTGAATCGCCATGCTTCCAGCGTAAGCAATATTAACGGAATTACCTGTAAAGTGGAAAAAACAGCGCCTAATGCCAGTGTACTTACAGTTTTTGCATTCCAGTAAAAATTGTGGGAAATACCGAGCAATCCTGAACCTAAGAATAATAGCGTTGCTAAATAAATAACACGAATAACAGCCTGCTTATTTACCAGGCCCATCATTACCATAAAATAGCCTATCAAAACCGTGGTGAATACTTCAAAGAATGCTTCGGCCCACATGTGCACCACCATCCACCGCCAAAAATCTGCAATTACAAAATTGGTTTTTGGCGTTGCAATAAATCCGGATATGAATAATATGATCACGCTAAAGATGGCATACAACAGCCAGTTAGGCAAAGCCCAGGGTTGTTTTAGCTTCATTACAGGCTTAATTCCGCGGTACAAAACAATTGCCCAGATGATAAATACAAAGCCAAGCATTATTTGCCATACTTTTCCCATTTCAACATATTCCCAGCCCTGGTGACCAAACCAATACCATGTTTTTGGCAGGAATCCCATGGGCCCGAGAAATATACCCGCAAATGAACCTGCAACTAATATAATAGTGAGCCAAAAAATTATATTGATCAGTGTAACCTGCTTTTTAGGTTGATCAGATGAAACCAGCGACATCATAAAAAATGATGCGCCAATCCAGCAGGCCGAGATCCACAAAAGGGATAGTTGGACATGCCAGCTCCTGGTTACCGGAAAGGGTAAGATTTTGGAGAGATCGAACCCCCAAAATTTGGTAAGTCCTACAAAGTCATGAACCGTCAATATTCCTGCAAGTACCTGGACAGAAAAAAGTAAAATGGCGGCATAGAAAAATTTGTAAGTAGCCCTTTGAATGGCAGTTGGTTGAAATTTTTCTATCTCAGTTCTTGTCATAAGTGGCTGAGCCTTGCTGGTATAAGTGTTGTCATCCAGTTTTTCCAGCTTACCATGATAATATAATACCAAACCAAGCCCTATAATAAGCGCCAGCGATCCAATAATGCTCCATAAAATAACTGCGGGTGTGGGGGTATTCCCCGCCTGGCGGTCATAAGGCCAATTGTTTGTATAGCTATACGGTTCTCCGGGCCTTTCCGCACTGCAAACCCATGACCCCCAGAAGAAAAAAGCGGTAAGCGATTTTAATTCTTCCTTACTGGTAATGTAGCCTATCGGCTTAAAAGCGCCTGGAAAAGAAGAGTTGGTAAATTTTGAAGTATAATACTTGATCAATTCGTCAGCCGCGTATGTTTGTGCATCGCTAAGCTTTACTGCATTGTCTTTTCCAGTGTATGTATTGGTTTTAATCTCTGCCCTTACCTGTTCCGAAATACCTATCCGAAGCAGTTTTATATTGGCATCGTTTTGCAAATGCGACTGGTAATAATCGTTCATGTATTGAGTCACCTGGTGCAGCGCTTCTGCAGTAAAATCCGGGCCCCGGTTTGCTCCATCCCCAAACATTGTACCATACTCCATTAAGGCATATTTCTGGAAAACTCCTTGTCCTTTCATGATCTCGTCATTTGAAAACACGACATCATTTTTTCCTGTCACGTATGATGGGATGGGCGGTGCTTCAGTGTAAGTATGTACACCGATCATCATTACACCAGCAGCGCCAATGGCGAAAATAAGCAGCAATGGGAGCCACCAGTTCTTTGGATTGAGCAAATAGCCCATGAAATTTCGTTTAGCCATAATATGATTTTTCGGTAAAGATAATAAATAAAGACAAACTTGTCTTTATTTATTATCTTTAAATTTAAAATCAAAATTTGCCATTCCCCGCCCGGACAAGCGCCCTCCGCCTGGTTGTAAATAATTTTGAACATCGATGCTCACAATTTTCGGCGTTCGAGGGTGTAGACAGATTGGGTGGGGGAGGTGTTTAAAAAACACGGGTAATTACCAGGCAACGCGCACCGGATAAGTTTTGAATTGCTTGTCGGCAGAGATGATCGTTAAATTTTCACTGATCGCCTGGGCAATAATCAGGCGATCAAAAGGATCGCCATGTACTTTCGGTAGAGCCATTAACGCCTCCAAATGTTGAAAGGAGATGTGCAGTATCTCAAATTCTCTATTAGTAATATCTTCCTCAATTTGCGATAAGGTAATTTTGGTATTGATTTTACCAGAAGTTAGTTTAATGGCTAATTCCCAAAAAGAAACAATGCTAATTAAAATATTGTTTTCGGAATTGTTTATATCAGTCCTGATTCTCGCCGGAAGACTATTGTTTCCTTCCAAATACCAAAGCAATACGTGCGTATCAATTAAAAAATTCATCCTCACATATAATCCTTAAAATCCTCCAGCGGGGCATCGAAATCGTCAGCAATATAAGTAATAAAGCCTTTGAGGCTTCCAAATTCCCTTTTTAGCTTAGGTTTTTCTTCCAGTGGCTCATTAAAGTCTTCTGACATCCATATTTTACCTTTTAGGCTTCCATAACCCCTGTTATTTGTAGCGGGGGTTATTTCCCCTACACCTTTAGTATTAATAATCAAAGCATCCACATAGCCTTCCACTTTTAGTTTAAGGCTATCAGGCAACTTTGCTATTTTCTTTTCAAGTGTTCCCGTTTCCATTCTGCTAATTTACTAAAAATAATTATATCGCAAATTCAAAATAATATTTTAAAAATCAAACTAAATATATTAGCAAAATTTGGTATCTTTGCAATATGCTGATAATCATCTTCGGCATACCTTGAGTGCATTTCTGCGATTAGGGTTAAAGAAAAAAAATTTTAATTAATACGGGCCAAAAATGGTCATGAAGGCGCAATGCACTGCGTCTATACCCGGATTTTATTGTCAAAATCATCGTTTACAGGCAATAGAGGCGGTTTTATGTAATTTTGGAGTAGTAAAAAGTTCGAAACTTTATCAC
>DATCES010000188.1:0-2490 GCA_036509935.1 Mucilaginibacter sp. | reverse complement strand
TTTCCGTTTGAAAGGCAAGCCATTTTAAAGTAACTGTAAGGTCTTGCACCCCGCTTTGGCCTTTAAGTGTGCCTGCCGAGGTGGTAGTTGCAATATAAGGCACTGAAAATAAAACGTCAAGCTTATTTGTAATACCATAATTGCCAACAACAGTATATGCGTGGGTAGTTACAGTACCGATATTGCCGTTATCGCGCTTAAAAGTACCTTCCCAGTAATTTGTCCAGCTGTTATTGGCGTACATCACACCGGCGCAATAAAAATTCTTCGGGATCATCAGTGCATCGGCATCTGTTTGGGCAAGCGTTGTCTGCGAAATAACCATTAAGCAGCATATAGCCACACAATACCTAAAAAAATATAGGTGTAAAGATTTCTTCATAATCTTTGATTAAAAAAGTAAATAAATAGGATTGAATAGTGCCGACCCAGCAAATGATGAATACTAAAGCGTATTACGTTATCCAATTGGATCGCGGTCAGCACAGAAAGCCAAAGCTTTAAAAACTTAGCAAATTGATAAATGCACACAGCTGTAAAGTGCAAATTGCACCGTCAAAGCTGTTGCCATAAACAAATTTACAATACAGCCTTACATAACATAAGACGCATAAATAAAGTTAAAAAGCCGTGTTAGCTGATGAAATTGGGCGGTTTGCCCGGAGATTCAATAAAGGGGTTGTTTAATTTGACAGATGCAGGGACATTATTCTGTTCCAGGAAAATGCCAAATGCCGAGTAGCTGTAATGGAAAGCCTGTAAATTATAGTCGCTTAGCGCATTAACTTTCTTAGAAACCGGTTCCTGGCCTTTTTTGCTTAACGGAACATCACTGATCTCTTTAGCCGTAATGACATTTGCATTTACCAGGCGCGTTTTAGTTGTGTTTGGCAAACAAACAAAATACATGGTATCGCGGGTCATTTTAAGCCTTACATAGTTATAGTAAGCATCTTTTAGCTGAATTTGCCCTACAATTTCTTCATAATCGCTCCAATCCGAGATAGTGGGCATTTTCACAGGTATTTTTAATTCGATAAGTTTCGCATTGTCAATCTTATTATCAAAGATCTGCTTTACCATTTGTACATCAGCCTGGTGAATGTAGTATTGGTACAATAAAACATACCCCCCCAGGTTAAACAGGTGGACACTCAATAATATGATGGCGAAAAACCGCTTCAAAATGAACAGTAATTAAATTAGGTTTACTTTTACGCCGCTAATATATATATTAATTTAAATTACAAGGAATTTTTTTTCTTTTTGCACTTTAATACAATATGGAATATTTAAAACAACCCTGGCCCTGGTATGTTGCCGGCCCTTTAATGGGCCTTGTTGTACCGGCTTTATTATTAGCCGGAAATAAGGCATTCGGCATTTCCTCATCGCTAAAACATATATGCGCTATATGTTTGCCTGCCAATATTTCATTTTTTAAACACGACTGGCGAAAAGAAGCCTGGAACTTGTTTTTTGTTGCAGGTATTGTAATTGGGGGATATATTGCCGCACAATTTTTAAACGGGCAGCACCCGGTTAACATTAACCCGCATACTACAGCGTTGTTAAAACAACAGGGCGTAAAAGATTTCAGCGGGTTATTGCCCAAAGATATTTTCAGTTTTCAGCAATTGCTCACATTAAGAGGGATTATTTTCATGGTGATTGGCGGCTTTTTGGTTGGTTTTGGCACCCGTTACGCCGATGGGTGCACTTCCGGGCATTCAATTATGGGAATAGCATCTTTGCAATGGCCATCCCTGGTTGCCACCTGCTGTTTCATGGTTGGCGGCTTTATAATGACATGGTTTATTTTACCTTATCTTATCCGGTTATGAAAAAAAATCTTAAATATCTGGTGTCCGGAATTTTATTTGGTATCATACTGGTTAAATCCGAGGTTATTTCGTGGTTCAGGATACAGGAAATGTTCAGGCTGCAGGCCTTTCACATGTATGGCATTATCGGCAGCGCAATAATGGTCGGGATGATCTCAATTTTGTTGATAAAACGTTTTCAGATCAAAACTGTCAGCGGCGAACCTATCGTAATTCAAAAAAAAGAATTTCAATGGGGAAATGTTTACGGCGGCTTGATATTTGGCTTGGGATGGGCAATAACGGGCGCCTGTCCAGGCCCCTTATTCGCCCTTGTCGGGAGCGGTTCCTTCGTGATAATTGTTACACTGATAAGCGCCATTGCCGGCACATGGGTTTATGGGCTGCTGCGCGATAAATTGCACCATTAAAGTTATGTCTCAAACAATTACAACGTCCGTAACTTAATACTCCTGAAAAAAGTCTCGTTCCCATGGTCCTGTAATAAAATATGGCCTTCTTTTGCTTCGCCAAAGTTTTTCCAGATCACGTATTTACTGATGGCCACAAGGTCGCGGAACGCTTTTGAGCCCCTGTCGTATTCAAGCACTTTAACGCCATTAAGATAATGTTCTACATGGTTATCCGGGTAAACAATAATCCGCCC
>DATCES010000187.1:0-2107 GCA_036509935.1 Mucilaginibacter sp. | reverse complement strand
TGGCACTACTATTTCCAGTTCGGATTTTATCGCGTTTAGTAAACCAGGCTCAAGCACTTTGGCTTTCATTGCCGCTTCGTAAACATTATCTGAATACACATCCCATCCGCCAAAAACAATATCGTTCAAGTTTGCCAGGGGAACAAAGTCTTTAACTTTTGGATTACGGTTTTCGGTTCTTTTTCCCAAACGTATGTTTCCCATTTGCGTAAGCGAACCAATTGGCTGCGATAATCCTTTTTTTACTGCTTCAACACCTGCTATAAGGGTAGTAGCTACCGCGCCTAAACCGGGAATTAATATACCGAGTTTACCTTCGGCAGGTTTGATATTAGTTTTCATAATCATGTATCAATTTTGTTGTCTCTGTATAACTCAAGTTACTTTAACGAAATGTCAGTTGCAGCTTCCTTTCGCGCTTCCGGCCCAAAGGACTCCTTCGGAGACTTTACTGACCTTCGGACTGGTTAAAGCCATTTATTTGTTTTATACCATTTAATTGTTTCAGTTACCCCTGCTCTCAGGTTATAGCCGGGATAAAAACCCAGTTCAGCTTTTGCTTGTTCAATATCACAGAACCAGTTCACCGCCATTAATTCATCAACTTTTTCAACATTTAGCACGGCTGCCTTATTGTTCAGGGTGCTATATGTTTCGGATACCCGTGCTATTATTTTTACGAAATTAACCGGCAAATGAAATTTTACGGTTTTTAAGTTTAAAACATCCTTAATAACCGTTGCCAATTCGTACCGGCTATAAAAATTACCATCGGATAAGTTATACGTTTTGTTATTAGCCGCAAAAAGAGCTTTAATAGCCGCCATCGCCAGGTCGGTAACGTATAAAAAACTGAATTTTTGTTCAATTTTGCCAATGTAGGGTTCAATACCTCTAACAACCTGTTTAAAAAAAATAAAAATGTCACGGTCCCATGGCCCGTAAACCCCTGTTGGCCTTAAAATATTATAATTTAAAGATGAAAACGCTTTTAAATTTTGCTCGGCCAATAGCTTGCTTTTGCCATAAGCAGTAATCGGGCGGGGGATTGTATCTTCGGTTATTATGCCCGTTAAACTATTTAAAGGGCCAACCGCGGCCAGGCTGCTGATAAGGACAAACTTTTTTAATTTAATTCCGCTTTCGAGCGCGGCCAAAGCCAGGTTATGCGTGTACCCGGCGTTAATATGGTTATATTCTTTTTGCGACCGGGCTTTAGTAACGCCTGCCGCATGAATAATATAATTGTATTTATTTCCCTTTAACTCTTTTTTCAGGGATGAAAGGTCGGTAAAATCAGGATAAGTATAGTTAATATTAAAATTCTTCAAATGATCCGTTTTGCTGCTTTTCCTGATTGCAACATATACCTCAAGGTTATGTTTCAATGCTTCCTCGATCAGGTGGTATCCTATAAATCCGCTTGCACCGGTTATTAAAACCCGCTCTTTCATATCGCTTTTTCGTATATCCTGTATTTTTTATATGGGTTTCCTTTAATTGCGATAATGGCCTCGTTTATCATGACATTATTTTCTAAAGTCCAGCCAGCCTCGGCATGTTTAAACCCTTTTCTTTTGTATTCTTTTATCATAGTGCCATATAAACAGGCTTCAATGCCCATTTTGCGGTAACCATCAATAATCCCAAGTGCATAAATGCGGATACTTTGTATTTTTTTTCTGTTAAGCAACAGTTTAAAAATACCTGACGGCAGCAGGCGGCCTCTTTTTATCGTTTTAAATATCTCGTTATAATTTGGCAACGCTAACCCAAAACCAACAATCTTTCCTTCCTGCTCCGCAACCAGGGCAAAATCCGTGTCCAATATCAGTTTAAGGTCTTTTGCCAGGTAATTAAACTCCTCATCAGTTAAAGGCACAAAACCGCTATTTTTATCCCAGGCTGAATTGTAAACTTCACGCAGTTTAGCGGCTTCTTGTTTAAAGTTTTTTAAGTTAACACTTCGTATAATGATGTTATTGCGTTTCAAGCGCTCTTTTAAGGCATCCAATAACCTTAATGATCTGTCGTCATAACCTTCGCCGTCCCAATGCCATGCTATCAGGTCAATCTGTTTTGAAAAGCCTGCTTTCTCAATTAATTC
>DATCES010000186.1:0-13365 GCA_036509935.1 Mucilaginibacter sp. | reverse complement strand
AAAAATTATCCGTTTCTTTATATCAGAAAGGGTACTGTATGCGTGGTTTTGAGTTTTCGAAGTTTAAACCCGGTCAAATTCCAAAAGGCGGGTTTGATGACCTGTTAAAATTATTCCTGGAATTGCTTAACTATACATCGGGCGATGCCGGCGAAGCTTTGGCCTGGATGAACGAACTGGACAAGCAATATAACATTACCAATAACGAGTATGGGATGGGTAATTTTATTGATGACCTGAAAGAAAAGGGCTTTTTGACCGAAGACAATGAGAAAGGTGAAATCAGGATCACTGCAAAAACAGAGCAAAGCATACGTCAGTCAGCATTGGAAGAAATTTTCGGGAAGCTAAAAAAATCGGGAAAAGGCAACCACCGTTCGCCGCAATCAGGGCAGGGCGATGAAAAAAATGCCGAACGCCGCGAGTTTGAATTTGGCGACAGCGCCGACCAGATTAATATGACGCAATCTATCCACAACGCCCAGGTTAACCATGGCATTGGGGATTTTATGATGACCGAACGCGACCTCGAGGTGGAGGAAATGGACTATAAAACCCTTACTTCTACCGTGCTGATGATAGATATATCGCACTCTATGATCCTTTACGGCGAGGACAGGATAACGCCTGCCAAAAAAGTGGCCATGGCGCTGGCCGAGCTTATCCGAACCAAATACCCAAAGGACACTTTGGACATAGTGGTTTTTGGCAACGATGCCTGGCCCATTACTTTAAAAGACCTGCCTTATTTGCAGGTTGGCCCGTATCATACCAATACCTACGCGGGGTTAGAACTGGCCACGGACCTTCTTCGGAGGCGCAAAACCCATAACAAGCAAATTTTTATGATAACCGATGGCAAGCCTACCTGCCTGAAAGAAGGGACAAAATATTATAAAAACAGCATTGGCCTGGACCGGAAGGTGGTTAATAAAACGTTGAATATGGCAGCCCAGTGCAAGCGGCTTAAAATACCAATAACCACTTTTATGATTGCCAAAGACCCCTACCTTCAGCAATTTGTACGTAAATTTACCGAAACAAACGGCGGCAAGGCATTTTACAGCTCGCTTAACGGTTTAGGCGAATATATTTTTGAGGATTATATCAAAAACCGGAGGAAAACTGTAAGATGATGTGTGGATGTGTGGATGTGCAGATTTAGGATGTGCGGATGTGCAAATGAAAAATGATCCAATGACTAATGACTTAATGAAAAATGACTATTGAACGTATTGATCACCTGGTTTTAACTGTAAAAGATATTGAGGAAACCTGCAATTTTTACAACGATATACTGGGCATGGAGGTGGAACTGTTTTCAGCAAGGAAAAGGGCTTTAAAGTTCGGCAACCAAAAGCTTACGTTGCACCAAAAAGGGATGGCGTTTGCACCGGCAGCCCACGTACCTACTCCCGGTGCAATTGATATATGCTTTATTGTAAAAGATTCTATCGAACAGATAAAAACGGAACTTGAAAGTAAAAACATAACGATAGAAGGAATAATTCAACGCCCCGGGGCAACCGGCAAAATAACTTCGATCTATTTCCGCGACCCCGACCGGAATTTGATCGAAGTTTGTAATTGCATATAAAATGTGCGGATGGAAAAATGACTAATGACCAATGACTAAAACAGATATAAAAACACTTGGGCAATTAAAAAAGACGGGGTATAACAGCCGGTCGGTTAAGGATGAATTAAGGGCTAACCTGGTTGCACAATTGCAAAAAGGCGAAGGCGGATTTGAAGGGATAATAGGTTTTGAGGATACAGTTATCCCCGATCTGCAAACAGCCATTCTTTCACGCCATAATATATTATTATTGGGTTTACGGGGGCAGGCTAAAACACGCATAGCGCGCTTACTCGTTAATTTATTGGATGAATATGTCCCTTATATTGAAGGCTCAGAGTTGTATGATGACCCTTTAGCGCCGATTTCGTGGTTCGGGCACAACGAAGTAAGTACCAAAGGCGATGATACCCCTATTGCCTGGGTGCATCGTTCGGAGCGCTATACCGAAAAACTGGCGACCCCTGATGTAACTGTAGCCGACCTTATCGGCGATGTTGACCCTATTAAGGCCGCTACCATGAAGCTAACCTATTCGGATGAGCGGGTGATCCATTTCGGGTTGATCCCGCGTGCGCACCGGGGGATTTTCGTGATCAATGAACTGCCCGACCTACAGGCCCGCATACAGGTATCATTATTTAATATACTGCAGGAAAGGGATATACAGATACGGGGATTTAAACTTCGCCTGCCGCTTGATATACAATTTGTATTTACTGCCAATCCCGAAGATTATACCAATCGCGGTTCAATTGTTACACCATTAAAAGACAGAATAGAAAGCCAGATACTGACACATTACCCCCGTTCGGTTGATATCTCACGTAAAATAACGCAGCAGGAAGCATCGCTAACGCCCGAACAGCGTTCAGCAATTGAAATTGACGGCCTGGTAAAAGACCTGGTTGAGCAAATTGCTTTTGAAGCCCGTAATTCGGAATACATTGACAAAAAATCGGGCGTATCGGCGCGTTTAACTATATCGGCATTTGAAAACCTGGTGAGCAACGCCGAAAGGCGCATGTTAATTAATAATGAAAAGGCCACCTTTGTTCGTATTTCTGATTTCTTAGGTGTTATCCCTGCCATTACTGGTAAAATTGAACTGGTTTATGAAGGCGAACTGGAAGGCCCCGGTAAAGTGGCCAACATCCTTATTGGCAAAGCGATCAAAACCTTGCTCCTGCAATTTTTCCCTGATCCTGAAAAAACTAAAAAAGCCAAAGCGCCAAACCCATACACCGAAATTATTAACTGGTTTGGCGATGGGAATAACCTGTCGGTAATTGATGAGCTCCCGCTTCATGAATATAAAAAGGCCTTGAATTCGGTAACCGGGTTAAAGGGATTGGTTAAAAAATTTCATCCCCGCCTAAGCGAAAACCAGGAGCTATTGCTGATGGAATTCGTTTTGCATGGTTTATCAGAATTTTCACAATTAAACAAGGGCTTCCTTGATAATGGGTTCGCATTCTCGGATATGTTTAACAGCCTTTTCAACCTGCAGCCGGATGAGGATGACCTGGATGTAGATAATGACCGTTATTGACAAGTCTTAAGTCGAAAGTCTTTACAGAGGCCTAAATGAAAAAAATATTTCAGCCTGTTTTTGATTTTCTGCTGTTCAGTAATGTCTTTATGGCGCTGTGCGCGGTAGCGCAGGGGCTGGTTACTTTTTACCTAATTGGGGCAAAACCTGTTTTCCTTGTAACCGGGCTGCTTTTTACCTCAACCCTGGGCATTTATAATTTCTGCATAATTCTCGCAAAGCCAAAACAACCCGATATATCACCACATAGACGTGTGCGCTGGTTTTTTTCTCACTACCGCCTGATGGTGACTTTTACCATCGTATCATTGCTTTCATTAATACCGCTGTTCTTTTTAATAGCTATTGAATCAAAGATACTGATGGTTTTTTTGAGTATCATTTCCTTCTTTTACGGCATCCCGGTATTTACCGCAGGCAATCAAAAATTCGGGTTGCGCAACATCCCGGGCCTAAAACAGTTCCTGATAACCTTAGTATGGACAATGAGCACTGTTTTGCTGCCCGTACTGGAAGCCCGGCATTTTAATTTAACAGGCATTTCCATGCGGGATACATCCATCCTTATCGCCAAACGTTTTTTGTTTATAGCCGCGCTCACTGTGCCATTTGATATCCGCGACCTGTTTGAAGACCATCAGTCGGGATTGAAAACTGTACCGGTAATATGGGGCGAACAAATTGCTTATTTATTTTGCCAGATATTGCTTGCCGGGTACATTGTTTTGCTGTTCCTTTTCAGGAATAATGGGTTTAATCCCGACTTTTGGGCATTGGCTATCACCGCCGTTATAGCCGGATGGCTTATCTTCAAATCAAAATGGGAAAAAAATGAGTATTACTATTTCTTTCTGATTGACGGGGTGCTGATATTGCAGTATTTAGCGCTGTTGGTGTTTAATTGGTTAAGCATCTTTCTTTAAATATAGGAACAATTGGTTAATTTGGTTGATTAAGTTGAAACGGGGGAATAGTTAAATGGCAGCTAATTTTAATAATGCCGCATGGTTTTATGACCGGCTTTCGCGCTTAATTTATGGCCGGGCTTTGGTTAACGCCCAGGTTTATTTACTGCAATACGTTGCGGCAAATTCAAACATTTTAGTTGTTGGCGGCGGTACAGGCTGGATACTTGAGGAGATTGCGAAATTACACCCTTCGGGGTTAAACATCACTTATGCCGAGGTTTCCGTTAACATGATGACCTTATCAAAAAAAAGAAATATTGGCAATAACAACGTGGTTTTTATTAATGATGCAATTGAAAAGGTGTTTATGCCGGCAAAGTTTGATACAGTAATAACCCCTTTTTTATTTGATAATTTTACCGGACAAACAATGCAGATGGTATTTAAACATATACATGTTTTACTTAAACCGGGCGGCCATTGGCTTAATGCTGATTTTCAGCTCAGCGGAAAATGGTGGCAAAAAGCCCTTTTAAAATCGATGTTTTTGTTTTTTAAGATAGTATGCAAAATAGAAGCATCGGAATTGCCGGATATAGAAAAGTGTTTTAAAATGTATGATTATAAACCTTCGGCACAGCAACCTTTTTTTGGCGGTTTTATAATTTCAAAGGCATACATAAAGTGACTGTCTTTTTAATCACAGGCTTTTATTTCTTCACCACCCCTTTCAATACCAGCAAATTCTGAGCATTAACACTATACCCCGAAATATTATTTTGGTAAAGGTTAACCCTTTTATCGTAATACAAAACCACCACCGGCGATTGCTGCATTACCAGGTTATCCATTTGCCGGTACAGCGCGTACCGTTTTTCATCATCAGGCTGGTTGTAGGCCTGTTCAAACAGGGCATCGAACTGTTTATTATTAAAGCCAGTATAATTTGGCCCCCAGGGTATTTTGTTTTTGGAATAGAAAACCGACAGGTAATTTTCGGCATCAGGGTAATCGGCTATCCAGGTTCCGTAGAAAAAATTCACCCCGTTTTTTGATACCAACTCGCGCAGGCTGGCCCCCTGGGTAATCTCCACGCTGGTTTTAATGCCTACCCTGTCCAACTGGCCCTGTACATACTCAATCAGGCTCCGGTAGCTTACTGTGGTGTGCAGCACAATTTCGGGCAGGTTATTACCATCGGGATACCCTGCTTCTTTTAACAATTGCCTCGCTTTGTCAGGGTTATAAGTGTACCCATCTACTACGTTTGCATCAAAGCCCGGCATCCCCGGCGGTGTAAAACCCGCCGAACCTTGCGTGCCCATGCTATTGCGCAGGTATTTGATCATCTTTTGCTTGTCGATAGCGTAATTTATGGCCTGCCTAATCTTCAAATGCCTTAAAGGGCTGCTTTTAACAATCGTCAAATTGCTATCCACCAGCATACCGAGATAAATGGTATTGAGGTAGGGGCCGGTGCTTAAAATAAATTTCCTCTTATATTTTTGAGTTACTTGCCCGGATTTGGTTAGTATATCATCGCGGTAGCTGCCGTCAATATCATTTAAAAAATCAAGTTTTTTACTGATAAATTCCATAAATTCGGTTTGCTTATCGCCAATAAATGTGGCCCGGATAGCATCCAGATAAGGTAGCCGACTGCCATTTTTATCTTTTTCCCAATACTTTTCATTCTTCAGCAACACCATTACTTCACCGTCTTTCCAGTATTTGAATTTAAAAGGGCCGGTTCCTACCGGATGTTCCCGGAAATCCTTTCCGTAATAATCAACTACTTCATGGGGTACTACCGAGCAATACTGCGCAGTAAGCATACTCAATAAGGGAGGGAAGGGCTGCCTGAGTTTTATTTGCAGGGTAGTATCATTCAAGGCTTTAAAGGCATTTTTGCCATCCACTTTATCGCTAAATATCCACGACCCTGATGAGGCCACTTTTGGGTCGATGAGCCTGTTGAAACTATAAACAAAGTCAGACGCTACAGCATTGCGGCCCTTGCCATTTTTAAAAAGCGGGGCATCGTGAAAGTAAACATCGTTGCGTAAATGGAAAGTATATGTTGTCCCATCAGGGGATATATCCCAGCTTTTGGCAATGCACGGGCTGATTTTAAGGCTATCGTTTATTTGTACCAGGCCATTATAAACCTGGTTAACCATCCAGATCGTATTCTGGTTACGGGCAAAAGCCGGATCCAGCGAGCTAAGCCCTTCATTAAGATTGATGTTGAAGACGGTTTTTTTTGAGGCGGGGGTATTTGCAGTGCAGGATGCAAGCTGAATGAGCACAAAGCAAAATAAAAGGCCGGTCAGTTTATTCATCAGGCTAAATATATTGATTATTGCGGATATCACCCTACCTACCCCAGGGAATTGCACTGTCCTTGTTTTTGGGCCTGCTTTACTTACTCAATTTCACCAGCACCACGCCGTGCGGCGCCACTTTTGTTGTAAAATCAGCCCCGGTGGCAATTACGTATTTTTGCTGCCATACATCACGTATTTTGGGATAGCCGCTCAACTCATTATCCTTAAGCCTTAGGGTGATGGTCTGATACTTGTCCGACGTATTAAATATCCCTACGGCTTTGCCGCCATCCTCCAGGTCTTTTATCCAAACCTGGTAATTGCCTGTTTTTATGGCCTGCCGGGCTTCCTTGCCTAAAGCATCTTGGTCAATTGCTATTACTTCATCGTTTGTGAGCAATCCAAGCGTAAACCTGTCAAGCTTGCCCATATCGCAACCAATAAGCATTGGGGCTGATAACAGGCTCCATAAACTGATGTGGGTATACTGTTCATCCGGGGTAAGGCGGCTGTTGTGCTGACTGTCGCCCCAACCCACTTTACCAACCACCAGCATATCCGGGTCGTTAAAATGACCGGGTTGGGCATAAGGGCCATCAGCAACCTGGTTAAATCCAATAGTCGACATACTTTTCCATGTATCTTCAATATCACCCGTAGAACGCCAGCTGTTCCCGCCAACTTCCGCGCCCCATTTCCATACATCGCCCATGCCGTACTGGCAAAAGCTGAACATGATGTCGCGCGGTACCTTATTGAACGAAGCCCGCATCACCTCGTAAGGCTTTTTATAATCGGCAAGGCTTGGATTTGGATCAGTCACTTCCGAATAGGAGCACCAGTCGTATTTTAAATAATCAATGCCCCAGTCGCCGTAAGTTTTGGCATCCTGGTCCTCATGCTGCCAGCTTCCCAAATATCCGCCGCAGGTCCTCGGGCCGGGCGACGAATAAATGCCCATTTTTAACCCCAGGCCATGCACATAATCCGTGAGCCCTTTCATATCCGGGAACTTTTGGTTGGGCGTAATTTCCCCGTCGGCTAAACGCTGCGCGGCTTCCCAACCATCATCTATATTAATATAGCTCCAGCCATGTGCACTTAATTTATCGGTCATCGTTTTGGCTGCGACACGGGCTTTCTGGTCATTTACCGTTAATCCGAAAGCGTTCCAACTGTTCCAGCCTAACGCCGGGGTTAAACCAATCACGTCGCCAATTTTTATCATAAACTTTTTGGTTTTGCCTCCCAGGCTGTTATGTACGGTAAGTATTACCGGGTAATCGCCTTTTTGGTTAGCCACGCCGGTTATAATCCCTGTATTTGCATCCAGTTTTAGGCCATCAGGCAATCCTGTTGCCGAGTAAAGCATGGGCTTTTTACCTGTTGCAGGTACCAGGTATAAAAACGGGTTGCCCGGGCGCGCACCGAAAACACCGGTGCCGTTGATCCGTGGTTTTGCACTTGGGTATGGGGTTAGCACATAAGGGGTGCCTTCTGTTTTGCTTTTTGATCCGCCCGATTTTTCCTCTGTAAATGTGTATTTTACCAGGTACGACCTTTTGCCCAAATCCGCTATACTAAATGTGTAAGTAAAAGGCTTCCCCACCGAAAAATCGGCGTCATTGGTTTTTTCATATAAAACGCTGTTGTTTTCGGGGTCAGTAACTTTGAAGGCCAATTTTCCCTTGTATTGGTAATGCCCGTTTGTGATGAGCTTGACCGATTTGCTTAAGCTGTTTTTTTCGCCGTAGCTAAAATCAGCATCGGTATTGATGCTTACATTGTCCATCAGGCCGACCATGCTTATCTTGTGGTCATCGCCATAAATACCGCCAACGCCGCCGGTATCAAAAATGCGAATGGCCAGTACGTTTTCTTTATCCCATAAAATGGCAGGGTTATTAGCTGCAATGGTATAGCTGCGCAGGCCATATTGCGATGTTTTAATGCTGCCGCCTTTGCCGCCGTATTCGGCTATCAATTTGCCGTTCAGGTAAACTTCGTCATTATCGTCAATAATGCCCAGGTCAAGCCTCAGACTGTCTTTCAGGTACGATTTTTCTTTGATGGATGAGGGGATCACTACACGCAGCCTGTACCATCCGAAACCATCATAATTTGGGTACCCTTGCGCTTCCCAGTTATGATATACGCTGATGGGTTTCCAGTTTTGATCGTTATAGGTTGGCAATGCCCATTGGGATGAATCGCCGGTATTAAATTTCCATCCTTTCCAGATAGGAATTTCCTGGGCCGCGGCCTTTAAACAAAGGATCCCGGTAAGTGAGGCCAGCATAAAAATCTTTCTCATTTATAATTGGTTTATTTGGTAATCAGCTCTACGTCTTTTACTTGTTCAGGGAACCAAACCGTCATTTCGCCCTTGCCGCGGTTGGCCCACGAATAATACGGTATGGCTGTCATCGTTTTATTTTCGGTGGTGATAGTTTGTGCCGCTTCGTTAACGTCCACCGTTTTAACATAAGCTTTCAAAACCATTATGCCGTTCAGCAAAGATGGTTCATAAGCGGTTGTAAAAACAGCGCCTTTGGTAACAATAATATTGCAGGCTTTGCCATCATTATCTTTCCATTCGGCGCAATACATTATGGGGCCGCGCTGTAAGGCCACTTTGCCGTTATCATTGGGTACAAGGGTATTGGCAACCACCCTTTGCACATCCATGGGCAGGGTAAGTTCCACCTTGTCATCCTTTTTCCACTTTTTGCTTATTACAGCGTAGCCTTTTACTATTTGGTATCCAACTGGTTTGCCATTCACCTTTATTTCAATTTTTTGTGCCGCAGCTTGTTCATAAGTGTACAAATCCGAGGGCATAGCCTGGTTTTGGGCCCATCCGGGGATACGTATTTTTAAATTCATTTCCATGGCCGATGCCGGGTTGACGGTGAATGTCAAAGCGCCTTCCCAGGGATAATTATTTTGCTGGATGATATTTAAGGATTTGTTGTTTACCGTTAAATTGGCGGTACCGCTTATAAAAAGGTTCACATACACCTCATTGCCATTTTGCGCATAAATATAGCCGGGAATAGATGGCAGCAAGCGCACCACATTAGTCGGGCAGCAGGAACAGGTAAACCAGCCCGAACGCGACCGCTCCAGATCAGGATCGGTGAAACTGTTGCTCACCTGCATGGCATTGGTATAAAAGAACGATTTCCCGTCAAGGCCGACACCGGATATCACACCATTATAAAGCGTTTTTTCAAGTACGTCAATATATTTCGAATCCCCATGCAGCAAAAACATGCGCTGGTTCCAGAAAACGCTGCCAATGGCAGCGCAGGTTTCGTTGTAGGCGGTCGCATTCGGCAATTCGTAATTGTCGCCAAAACGTTCGCCATCGCCAACGGCGCCGATGCTGCCCTGCACATACATCTTTTTACCCACCATGTTATCCCAAATTTTATCAATGGCTTTAATATAGGCGCTGTCGCCGGTAAGGGCGGCTACATCGGCCATGCCCGAATAAAGGTACATCGCCCGCACGGCGTGGCCCTCGGCTTCACCCTGATCGATAACCGGCTTATCATCCTGGAAATAGGTCCCGTTCTCATAAACGTTCTGGCTCTTTGTATCGTATTTTTTTATGCCGCGTTGATCAATAAAAAATTTAGCCAGGTTAAGGTAGTCCTTTTTGCCGGTAATGCGGTATAGCCTTACCAAACCCATTTCAACAATTTCATGGCCCGGGGCTACGTGCCTTTTATCAGGCCCGAAAGTCCTTACCAAAAGATCGGCGTTTTTTAGGGCGATATTTAAAAAGTTGCGTTTTCCGGTTGCAATGTAGTGGGCGGCGGCGGCCTCGTACATGTGGCCGCAATTGTATAATTCGTGGCTGCTTTTTTGTTCGTTTATCCATCGTTCGGCGCCAGACCATGAATGGGGGTGCAAGGGGTCAATACTACGGGCAGTATATAAATACCCATCGGGCTCCTGTGCTTTGCCGATTATAACAATCAACGAGTCAATGTAGGCCGCCAATTTTGGGTCAGGGTGAACAGCTAAGGAGTACGATGCCCCCTCGATGGTTTTATAAATATCGGTATCGTCAAAAGGATAGGTAGTACAAAACTTACCTGTATGTTCTGCCGCCATCACAAAGTTTTTTATGCGGCCGGTGCTTTCGCAACGGGCGAACGAGGCCGGGATGGTGGCAGTCCGGTTGGTTTCAATTTTTGATGTCCAGAAGCGGTCGGTCAGCTTTACGCTGGTAAACGGTACCGGCTGAATGGGGTAATCCTGTTTTTGGGCAGATGCCGAAAGGGCGCAGCAGGCAATCAGAAATAAACAAATCTTTTTCATTGTATTTACCATTTTTAACGCATTTCAAAAGTACATAGATTTAAGGTTTATAAGGAATGATTTTTAGGATTAAAAGGTTGCCATTATAAGGTTTTTTCAAACTAATTATAAATAATTAGCATTAAAATTCAAACTATATGTAACATTTGCTAATTTTGGTGTGTCTCATATAAAAACCCTAATATTATGAAAAGAAAAATTTTTACAACCACGGCGCTGGTATGCTGCTTTATGGTTTGTTTTGCAATAGTTGCAGACCTGGCCGGTAAATGGACAGGAAGCCTTAAAACACCTGATGGCCAAGAGTTTCCGCTATCTTATACCTTTAAAACCGACAGCGGTAAATTAACAGGTATGGCATCATCCCCGCAAGGCGATGTCCCGATAACTGGCGGAAAATTAACAGGCACTGATTTCACCTTTAATATCTCTGTTAACGGTGCAGATATTAAACATACCGGCAAGTTTTATCCCGACGCCGACTCTGTTGGCCTGGATATAGATTTTAACGGAATGAAAATGCACACAACATTAAAGCGGGCAGCTAAGTAAGCCATCAATTTCTCATTACGAAAACACACTTAAAACCTTGCCTTTTTGGTGAGGTTTTTTGTTTAATAGCCCCATCTGTTTAGAAAGAATAAAAATAAAACAACGTCCGAATAAAGGTGTCTTGTTAAGCAAAACCTTTTACCTTTGCAACAATATGGTACGCCGTTTAATTGCTTACTTACTTATTGTCGCATCAGTTTCTGCCAATTTTTCATGCCTTTTTATTTACGCGGGTTTTGAGTTAAACAGGAGTTACATCGCTACGCACCTTTGCGTAAACCGGGATAAACCCTGGTTGCACTGTAACGGCAAGTGCTATTTTATGAAAAAGATAAATCAGGCCCGGGAAAAAGAGAAAAATGATCAACTCCAGTCGCAAAAAAATCTTTTCCAGGAAGCCTTCTTTAGCCGAAACCCCGACATTCGGTTTTATTCGCAGGTATTAGACGTGATGCAAGTACTCAATCACCGTGTAGCCCTGCCTGTTGCTGACCTCCCAATTTTCCAGCCGCCTCAATTAGGTTAATCCCCTTTATTTCAATTTTTTCATTTCAAGATGCCTCCGCAATCGCGAATACATCCGTAATTTTTATTTCTTTTTCTTGATTCTATGAAAATTAAACTATGCTTTATTAAGCTGCTTTATATTTTATTGCCGATGTCGGTTTGTATGCCCGTTGCAGCTAAAACAATAACCGGCACCAATAATTTAACCGGCAAGATAACCGACAAAACCACCGGCTCGCCAATTCCCGGGGCAACCATTTCTGTCTCGGATCTGAATATCGGAACAAGCGCGGATTCAAATGGCATTTATTTATTTCAACAACTTCCAAAGGGCGAATATTTGATCCAGGTAACCGCAGTCGGTTATGCAAGCGTTACAAAAGTAATTGACCTTGGCAATACCCATTCAGCAGATTTTAAACTATCCGCCTCGAATTATGAATTGGCCGATGTTGCGGTAACAGCGCTTGGCAATACCACAACTATACAGCGTGCCCCCATACCTATTTCAGTAGTGACACATAATACGATCTTACAGGGCGTTTATAACACGGCCATTGATGAAATTGCCTCCCAACCCGGAGTGAATGAAACAACTGAAGGTGCGGGTACAACTAAGCCACAGATCAATGGGCTGGGATTCGACCGTGTGCTGACACTTATGGATGGCTTGCCCCAGCAGGATTTCCAATGGGGCGATGACCATGGCATACTGATTGACCCTTACGCAGTATATGATGCGGAGATCATCAGGGGCCCGGCTTCGCTGCAATATGGCGCAAGTGCGGAGGCCGGGGTGATCAGTTTTAAATCGGAGCCTATGCCTGAAAATGGAACAGCGCTGGGCAGTGTGCTTACCGAATACCATACCAATAACGGGTATCTGGGAACGTCGGTACATATTTCGGGGAATTATAATGGTTTCGTATGGGGCCTTACTGCAAGCGGAGAAGAAGCACACAGCTACTCAGACCCGAAGGACGGCTACGTATGGGGAACCGCATGGAATCAGGCAAATGCAAGGTTAACCCTCGGCCTGAACAAATCGTGGGGATATTCACATCTTACCATAAGTGTGCTTCACAGGCGGATAGAAGTGCCTGATGGCAACCGCGACAGCACCATGCGATTTGAATTCAACCAGCCACAAAATGGCCGGATATACCCCAACAGGGCTGATTTTTTATCGTACACTGCTAATATAGCCGGCGATAAAATTCTGGATGAATACCAGGGATGGTGGCAAAATAGTGTTAACGTGGGTAATGGACGAATTGGGCTTGATATTGGTTTTACCCAAAGCATTCACCATGATATTGATACCGGAACTGTGGGCCGGGCAAATATGCTTGTGAACGATATACCATTCTCCCTGAAATATCAGGTTGCCAGTGAAAAATCAGGACTGAAACTTACTGCCGGTATTAACGGAACCTATGAATTTCAAAACAACATGGCGGCACCGCCTGCCCCTTATGTAGCAAATTATGCAATACCTAACTATATTGATTTTGAAACAGGGGGTTATGCTATACTGGAAATGCATTTTAAAAATCTCACGGTAAGCGGCGGCCTGCGATTTGACCGGACAGATTTTGCGGGGGACCC
>DATCES010000185.1:0-2418 GCA_036509935.1 Mucilaginibacter sp. | reverse complement strand
TATTCATTATACTGTTTCATAAAACTAAAACCTATGGAAAACTTTGATATAACCGACCATCTTTCATTTTTGAAAGCGGAAATACTGGAAACGCTTCGTTTGGTAATTGACCCCGAACTGCATATCAATATTATTGACCTGGGATTAGTATATGGTGTACAGGTTGATGAACCCGGGAAGCAGGTAAATATAAAAATGACGTTATCTTCGTCCTATTGCCCCATGGGGGAAAGCATCGTATCAGCGGTAAAAAATTGCATCGAAGGCCATTATACCGGTTTTACCGCAAATGTTGAACTGGTATGGGAACCGGTATGGTCATATCACAATATAACAGCAGAAGGTAAAAGGTTATTGGGTATATAAAAATGCTACAGATTAAAAAGCTTAATTACCCGAAGTGGGCTATAATCAATTTTATAGCGCTCACCATTTTTGGGGTGCTGCTGCGTTACATACAGCTTTACGGTTTGCCAGGTATTAATTACCAATTCATTCTGCATGCCCACTCCCACTTCGCTTTTGCCGGATGGATGTTTTTTGCAATAGCATTGCTGATAAGTGATATAATAACCGGTGGAAAATACTCCTCCGGCTACAGGTATGTATTTGTTGTTACATTAATCAGCGCTTACGGGATGCTGGTAAGTTTTTCACTGCAAGGCTATAAACCGGTTTCTATTATTTTCTCAACACTTTTTGTACTGGTGACTTATCGTTTCACTTATCTTGTTTTTAAAGGGAAGGCATTAAAGGGTGCAACAAATGATATAGCGTTTAAATTGATCCGCGGAGCATTAATCTTTTTATGTTTATCGTCATTAGGCCCTTTTATATTAGGGCCATTGGCAGCTTTAGGGTTAAAAAACACGCTTTATTACCAGGATGCCATTTATTTTTACCTGCATTTCCAGATGAACGGGTTTATGTTCCTTGCCGCATTTGGGGTATTCGCATCAACATCAATTAGCGCCCCTTTGTCAAAAAACGGTAATACATGGCTTAATCTTTTCATTTATTCAACCATTCCGCTTTATTTTATATTTACCTTATGGGATAAGTCGCAAGGCTGGATATGGATATTAGCCTGCCTGGGAACGGGGGTAAATTTGTTAAGCTGGCTGATGCTGTGTTTAAATTTCAGGCAGGATGCCAGGCAATTTTCGTTCCTTGCCAGGGCCGCCCTGCTCGCAGCCACACTTAAAATTATATTCCAGGCGCTTATATGTTTCCCACCTATCGGCGCCTGGGCTTTCATAAACTGCAACCTCATCATTGGTTATATACACCTGCTCACCCTCGGCATAATTATGCCTTTAATTATCGACCAGTTTGTTAAAAAGGGCTTTTTTAATACCGGGAAAAACCCGGATGCCGTGAATTGGTTTTATATACTAACAGTTGTGGTTTACCTTGCCTTATTATTTATCCAACCCCTGCTCTCCCTTTTTTCGGTAAATATACCCCAGTACCAACTCCTGTTACTTATGCTGTGCCTGCTGTTTTTACCTGTTGGTTTGATGTGGTTATCAAAAACTAACATTGCTGAATTTTCCGGTAAGTGACAATAATCATTTTTATTTCAATAATAAAAGATATTTTTGTCTTTTATTAATAAACAATTAAAAAAATGGAAATCTTAGACATCCTTGATGTAACCGTAATAGAGCCACGGTTTAAACATCCAACTATTTTTGAAAAATTTGATACCCTATCACCGGGCGAAGCATTTATTATTCATAACGACCATGACCCTAAGCCCCTGTATTATCAATTGCTTGCAGAGCGCGGCCAGATATTTGCCTGGGATTACCTGGAAAAGGGCCCCGAAATATGGCAGGTAAAAATAGCGAAAAACAGCGATGCTGAAAATGCGGAAACAATTGGAGAGATTGTGGCAAAAGACTACCGCAAGGCACAGGTGTTCAAAAATCTGGGGATTGATTTTTGCTGCGGGGGCAAAAAAACGATTGCCGAAGTGTGTGAAAAGAAAGGGATTGACCCCCAGGAAGTGGAGCGCCGGCTGTCGTCAATAAAAGGGGGAAATACAAACAGCGAAACCGATTTTCAAAAATGGGATATTGGTTTCCTTACCGATTACATTATTAATACCCATCACCAATACGTAAAAGACAATACCGCATTTATTCTGGAAATAGCACAAAAAGTGGCCAGGGTACATGGCGGCGGGCATCCGGAATTAATCCAGGTAGCAGAATTATTTTCAAGGGCAGCCAATGACCTCACGTTGCATTTGGTTAAAGAAGAAAAAATACTTTTTCCTTTCATTAAAGATCTGGCCCATACTTATAAGACCGGGGGCAAAGTACCCGCAGCCGGTTTTGGAAAGGTATCGGTTCCAATCCAGATTTTGGATTCAGAACATGAACAAGTAGGCGGGGACTTTGAAACGATACG